>CAZYTQ010000011.1:0-3824 GCA_964650135.1 uncultured Anaerolineaceae bacterium
CCGAACCGGAGCCGGCGCCCGAACCCGAGCCCGAACCGGAGCCGGCGCCCGAACCCGAGCCCGAACCGGAGCCGGCGCCCGAACCGGAGCCGGCGCCCGAACCGGAGCTGGAACCCGAGCCCGAACCAGAGCCCGAGCGGGCGTGGTCGTTCCTGGACGCGTCACCCGAGGCACACCCCGACGTGCTCGATGGCGACGAGGAGGTCTGGTACACGGGTGCTCCGCAGGACGATCCAGCCACTGGACCGAGCACTGGTGTGACGGCCGACGGGGCCGCGGGATCCGACGACGCGCGAGTGTCCGGGACCGGCGCTCCGGACGCCGTGGTCGAGGTCGCGGCCGCCACCGCTGACGTGGTCAGCGACGAGGTGGCTGACTTCCAGTGGATCCCTCCCGACCGCTGACCCGGGTCCGCGCCTCGGGTGGGGTCCGGAACACGAGGATGTGTTGGTGCACGATGTTGGGTACGAACGCCCGGGGATAGCCATATGGCCGGAGGCGTGTGCCGGCCTGGTACCAGATGAGATCGCCCTTGGGCACCAGGCCCACCGCGTCCGCGCGCGCCGCGAGATCGGCGCCCGTGAACCGGTATCGCCCATCCTGGTAGGCATCCCGCACGATGACCACCGCATAGCCGCCGGGTCGGAGCACCCGTCGACACGCGGCGAGGATCGCCGACATCCGCTCGAGGAACTCCCCGTATGACGCGCTGTTGGCGAGATCCGCGGGATCGTCGGTGACCATCGCATAGTCGGTTCGTCGGTTCGCCCACGTCTGTGCCGCGGATCCACCCGCCATGGTCATGCGCAGCTGGGGGTTGTAGGGGGGATCGGTCGCCACCAGATCCACGGACCCTGTCTCGACCTGCTCGAACAGGACCCGTGCGTCACCCAGCAGCATCCGGCTGCCGGTCGGCTCGAACGTGCGCGGCCCTCCAGGGTCGGCCGTGCCCAGATCCGCCAGCAACTCGCCCGATCCGTCGCGTGCCGCGAGCGCCTGTGACACCACGGCGTCGTACGTCGTCACCCACCGTGGATCCAGCTCGAAGCCGAGCGCCCGCCGCGGGCCGCGACAGATCGCGGCACCCAGCAGCGTGCCGCCGACGCCTGCGAACGGGTCGAGCACCAGGCCGTCAGGTCGCGTGAAGAACTCGATGAGGCGAGCCATGAGCCTGGGTGGCTTGTTGGCGCCATGACGTCGTCGCAGGTCGTGCCCCAGCTCCGAGGGATACGCCGTGGTCCAGAGCGACTTCGTGAAGTACAACCACTCCTCGCCGGTGAGCTCGTTCAGCTCGTTCGAGGGATGGACCATTCGCTCCGACATCCGGTCCAGTATCGGGGCTCGGGCCCGTATGCTTCGCGACATGTCGTTCGTGGGCAGGGAACGAGAGCTCGCCCGAGCTGCCGCGCTGCTTCAGCGGACCGCTGACGGGCACCCGAGCCGTCTCCTGCTCACGGGTCCGTCGGGGGCCGGGACCACCCGATTGCTGGATGAGCTCGTGCGGCGGCTGGGCGGTCACCGGGACGTCCTGATCGTGCGCGGCACCAGTCTCACCCCGGCCGCCGGTGAGCCGTTCCAGGCCGTCCTCGATGGGCTTGGCGCGGTGCTCGCATCGGCGCCCGACGATGGTCTTCGAGCGATCGTCGGCCCGGCAGGCCACGACATCGCGGCGTTGCTGCCCGAGCTGGGCGTCCGCCTTGGCTCGCTGGGCGTGGATATCGCGCCACCGTCGCTCGCAGCTCCGGACCAGCTGGGCAGCCGGGTCCTGGAGGCGCTGCTGGGGACCTGTGAGCGGATCGCCGAGCAGGCCACCGTGCTGCTGATCCTGGAGGACCTCCATCGCGCCGATCCCGCGACGCGCGCCTTCGTGGCGGCGCTCCTCAGGTCACGCGGATCGTCGCGGATCTGCCTCATCGCCACGATGCGTCCGGACGAGCTGCCCCCACGTCACCCCGCCCGGGACCTGGCGACCGCGATCGCGGTCGACGAGGAGACCCGGCTCGAGCTGGCTCCCCTGAGCACGGCCGAGGTCGAGCGGCTTGCCTGGGACCTGCTGGACGAGCGTCCACCGAGCGACCTCCTGGCGACCTTGTCCGCGGGTGCCGCAGGCGAGCCGCTCCTGATCGAGCATCTCGTCGCGGTGCGGGCGCTCGTTGGTGCGCGTCTCGCGGATTCGTTCGAGGACGGCGTCGGGATCCGCTTCGACGCACTGCCAGCGCACGCTCGCGCGCTGCTCCAGGTGCTGTCGCTGGCCCGTCGACCGCTGCCCCGGGCAGTGCTTCCCGCGATCCGTGTGCTGGGTTCGCGCGTCCTGGCCGAAGCCGTCGGAGCAGCGCTCGCATCCGGTCTGGCGATGGCGCGCGGGGATCGGATCGCCGTGGCGCATGAGCGCTATGCCGGGGTGATCGAGGATCTGACGCTCCCTTGGGACCGCATCCGGATGCACCGAGCGTTGGCGGAGCTCTGCGAGGACCGTCCTGCGCGCGTCGCCTGGCATCTCGAGCGGGCCGGTGACCCCGCCGCTGCCCGGGAGGCCACGGCGCGTGCCGCGGCATCGGCAGGTCGGCTGGACCCCGGCGACACGACCCTTGTCCATGCCGGCCGGATGCTGGAGCTCGTGGCGCTCGACACATCCGGGGGCGCGGACGCCGATGGGGTCTCGGCCACGGCAGGATGGTTGGTCCGGGCGGCACGTGCCGCTGCCGCCAGTGGCGCCTTCGGCCGAGGCGTTCGCTGGATGCGCGCCGCTCTCCCGCTGGCCGGCCAGGCTGCCGGGCGAGACCGCGAATCCCGGCGGCAGCAGGTCGGTGTGCTGCGTGAGGAGCTGGGTCGGATGCTCTGGGCGAGTGGCGACCTTGAGGGAGGGCTCCTCGAGCTGGGCAAGGCCCTCGAGGCCGTGCCTCGCGGACCCAGCCAGGCACGGGCCCGCGCCGCAGCCAGCCTTGCGCAGCACCTCATGCTCGATGGCCGATTCGCGGAGTCGACACGGCTCGCGGAGGAGGCGGTCGCGATCGCCGAGCAGTCGTGGGACCAACGATGGCCCGAGATGGCCCATGCGCTCTGCACGCTGGGGGTCGACCTCGCCTACCAGGGACAGCTCGACCGAGGGCTCAGCCTGCTCGAGGCATCGTCGATGGCCGCTCGACGCAGTGGTCGGCTCGATGACCTGATGCGCGCTGCGCTCAACCGGACCACCTTGCTGGATCTTGACGCTCGACGCGAGCGCGCGCTCGAGGTCGTCGCCGAGGGCGTGCGTGATGCCCGGGAATCCGGACTGGGGCGGACCTACGGCGCATTCCTGCGCGGCAACGCCGCGGACATCCTGTTCCAGCTCGGCCGGTGGGCCGAGTGCGAGCGTGAGTGCCGGGCCGGCATGGAGTGGCCGCCCGCGGGCGTCGCCTGGTTCAGCCCCACGCTCTACCTGACGCTCGTGCTCGTCGAGTCACGAGGCGATGTGGAAGCCGACCAGCTCGTGGGACAGCTCATGCTCCAGCTGGATACGGTTGCCGCCGGACAGTGGTCGGCGCTCGTCCTGCGAACCGCCGTCAGCCACGCGCTGTGGCATGGCGACCACACCGACGCCCTCGCCATCGCAGCGCGTGAGTGGCCCCGCGTCCTCGAGACCGACGAGGCGGGCCAGATCGCCCTCGCCGCGTCCACGTGCCTGGAGGCTGCCGCCGCTGCGGCGGAGGTCGCCCGGATGCGCCGCGACCTGGCCGCGCTGGCCGAGGCCTCCGAGCTCGGCGGGGCCGTGGTCACCGAGGCCCGGGTCCGTCTCGACCGCAGCACGCTCGCCCGGGGCCTCGGCGCGAGGGTCGAGGCCG
>CAZYTQ010000011.1:3834-40103 GCA_964650135.1 uncultured Anaerolineaceae bacterium
CCGAGGATCGTCCCTGGACCCGCCGCAGGTGCGCAGCCGCGGTCGCCAGGTGGAGCTCGGCTCGCGCGTGGTCGCGTGTCGCCGAGGCATGGACCGGCCGCGGCATCCCGTACGAAGCCGCTCGATGTCGCTGGTGGCAGGCACTCGCCGAGCTCCGACGCTCGGGTGGCCGGGAGGCTGCTCGCGAACCACTCATCGAGGCGTGGCGGCTTGCCCGCGGCTTGCCCGCGGGTCCGTTGTGCGCTGCGCTCCTGGACCTGGCGGGGCGTGCCCGCATCGAGCTGCCGACCGATGCCGCGCACCCCATCCCGGCCTTGCCGCCCGCCGCCCAGCCACGCGCCGGCACGATGCGCCCGCAGGTCGCCATCCCCATCGTCGTCCCTTCGGCGGAGCGCCCCGGGGGCGAGCTCGTGAGCCAGGTCGTGGGCGCGCCATCGGCAGCGCAACGGCCGTTCGGCCTGACGGCGCGAGAGCTGGAGGTGCTCCAGATCCTCGCGGAAGGCCGCACGGACCGCGAGATCGGCGAGCGTCTGTTCATCAGCACGCGCACGGTCCACATCCATGTCCGACGGGTGCTCACCAAGCTGGGCGCCGCCAGTCGCACCGAGGCGGCCCGGATCGCATGGACCACGGGTACCGTCGCACGATCGGCCGAGACGGGTGCGGGCCCATGACCCACCACATCGAGCGCCTCATCCCTGTACGATCCAAGGCATGAGAAGTCACGCCCTGCGCTCCCTGTCCTGCCTCGCTGTGATCCTGCTGCTGGCCGCCTGCGGCGGCACGACGGGGTCGACATGGACCGTCGCGCCACTCGCGCCGACGCCCACGGCTGCTCCGGCCACGGCGGCGCCGAGCACCCCGGCCGGCTCCCCGGACGCGAGCGCCGGGACGACCAGGACCGTGGAGATCGACCTCACGAACAGCCTCACCTTCACCACCACCGACGGCCAGGCGATCAGCCAGCTTGCCGTCACCGAGGGCGAGACCATCCACTTCGTGCTCGACAACACCGCGGGGTTCAGCCACGACTTCTTCATCGGCCCCGCCGACCAGCTGTCACAGGGACTGACCTCCGGTCTGCCGGGCGTCCCGGAGTGGACCAGCGGTGTCCAGGAGTTCGACTATGAGGTGACCGCCGGGACGATCGGCCTCCAGTTCGCATGCACGGTCGCCGGTCACTACCAGTCCATGCACGGGGACTTCGTCAGTCAGTAGGTCCGGTGTCCCTGGTCCCGCGCGGCGCTGCTGTCGGCACCACGGACGACCCGTAGGCGAGCCACCTGATGACGGTGCCCCACGGATCGAGCAGGTAGACCGTGTCGCCGGTGTTGTTCCAGACAGCCGACCCGGTCACACACCAGTGGCGATCGGTCACGGTGTCCACACCGCAGCCGGTCCGCAGTGTGACCGCCTCGCCCGGTCCCAGCCGCGTGTCGCCGAAGCGGTACCGATGTGATGCCGACTCATCGCGCACCATGTGCGCCGTCAGGTCGATGGGCGCCGCCGACACGTTCCGGAAGGACACCCACTCCTCGTTCGGCGTGAGGGTGTCGTCGCCCGGCGGATCAGGCTGGATGGTGATGGCGATCGCGTCCGGCGGGAGCCCGGATGCGCCGCCGCCGCATGCATCTGGCGCCCAGAGGCCGCGGCCCTCGGATCGGGCGAGCTCCTGGCGCGACCGGTAGTCGAGGTCGCGCGCCACGTCCGGCGGGAAGCTGCGGGCGATGGCATGACCGTGCTCGACGAGCGCCGCACCGAGATCGTGCCCGGATCCGTCGCTGGCGTAGCGGAGCAGCCGGCCATATCGGTCGCGGTCGGTGACATCCGGCTGGAGACGCAGCGCGCCCGACGCGAGGACGGTCAGTGCCGTCGTCGCCTCCTCGGACCAGCACTCACCCAGCTCGGGTGCATCGATGCCCACGAGCCGGACACGCTCGATGTGGTCATCCACCACCCGAACATCGAGGGTGTCGCCATCGAGGACCCGGACGACCGTCCACGTCTCCGGGAGCGGACCCGGTGAGGGCGCTGCTGCCACCAGCGACACGATCACCAGCGCCAGCCCCAGCGACGAGACCCCGCGCCTCATGGCCGGCCGCCCGGGCGCGACCGGTCTCCGACCAGGTCATGCAGCCGATCGACGACGTGAAGCAGCGACTCCACGACGTGACCCGCACCGGCCACCCGGAGCGCATCGGCCCCGGTCGCACCCGTGGTCACGCCGATGGCGGTCATGTCGGCGGCGACGGCGGCCAGCATGTCCCAGCGTGAGTCGCCGATGTACCAGGCGTCGGTCGGGGGCACACCCAGCTGTGTGGCCCCCGCGAGGAGGAGGTCCGGCTCGGGCTTGGCATGCTCGACGTGGCTCGCGTCCACCAGCAACGGGCTCCCACGCAGGCGCAGGGCGCTCAGCGAGGCCGTGGCCTGCTCGGGTCGACTGGACGTGGCCACGATCCAGGGTGTCCCCAGCTCGGTGA
This sequence comes from uncultured Anaerolineaceae bacterium, assembly GCA_964650135.1. Taxonomy (GTDB): domain Bacteria; phylum Chloroflexota; class Limnocylindria; order Limnocylindrales; family CSP1-4; genus JAFMJV01. The sequence goes on from CAZYTQ010000011.1 coordinate 6,315, forward strand.
GCGTCTCGAGCAGCTCGCGTGCGCCCGCGATCGGTGCCGGCGCCACGTTGCGTGCTCCGAACAGCTCACCCGAGACCCGGTCCAGCCGATCGGCGGTCGCGTCATCGATGACGCGACCGTGGTTGGCGGCCACCTGGACCGCGAGCCACCGGCCGTCGGCACCCATCCACGGACCGAGCTCCTCCGCCGTGAGCGCGATGTCCTCCGCAGCGAACGCCTCGAGCCAGCTGGCGACACGCAGGCCGACGGTGTCCACGAGCGTGCCGTCGAGGTCGAGGAGCACCGCACGCGGCCTCATCAGGGCGCTGGCGGTCGACGCGGATCTCACCGCGCGGCACGTCGCAGCTGGTCCGCCAGGACTCCCGGGTCGGTGGTGGGCAGGCGACACGCGCCCGCATGGCAGACGAAGCCGGTGACGCGCCCGTCGATCGCGTGGCGCCCATGCAGCAGCGGGATCATGCTCGCCTCCGGATCCCGCGCGAGAGCCACCACCTGCCACGGTCGCCATCGCTCGCGCACGCGGCGGACCAGTGGCTCCGTGTCCGGGTCGTCGACCGGGCCCACGATGGCCACCTCGTCGGTCCGGACCACCCATCGACCGAGCGCCCCCAGCCAGGCACCGAACGCGGTCGGGTGCTGGGCCACCATGGGCGACATGATCGTCCGCAGCCGCTCGGTCGCGTCGGCCCAGCGAGGGTCGCCATCGAGTGCATGCAGCCGGCCCATCACCTCGACGGCCATGGCGTTCCCCGAGGGGAGCGCGCCATCGGTCAGACTGCGTGGTCGGGTGAACAGGTCGGTCGCGTCGTCTGCGGTGTCGTGGAACCCGCCATCAGGGTCGCGAAAGTGGGACAGGACGATCGCCATGAGATCGCGTGCCCAGACGTACCATGTCTCATCGAACGTGGTCTCGTAGAGCGCCAACAGGCCCGCCGCCAGGTGCGTGTGGTCCTCGAGCACGCCGGGCGGCCCCACCCGGCCATCCGTCCACGATCGCGCGAGGCGTCCGTCGCCGCTCCACAGCCGCTGATGGAGCGCGCCGGCGATGTGGATCGCGAGGCGCCGGTCGCGCTCGCCGTCGGGCAGCACCCGTGCGGCCTCCGCGAGGGCCACCAATGCGAGGCCGTTCCAGCTCGCGATGACCTTGCCATCACGGGCGGGCTGCGGGCGCTGGTCACGGCGGGCGAGCAGCGTCGCACGGTCCGCGGCCAGCTGGAGCGCCACGCCGACCGGATCCAGGCCGACGCGCTCGCCGAGCGCCTCGTCGTCGAGGACGCGCTCGAGGATCGTGGCACCTTCCCAGTTGCCGTTCACGGTCACCCCGTACGCGGCCTCGAACAGTGCGGCGCGGGCTCCCAGGGCCTGGCGGATCTCCGCCACATCCCAGACATACGTGGCGCCCTCATGGCCGCCGGTGTCGGCGTCGAGGCTCGCCGCGAAGCCCACGACGTCATCGCCGTCACGCACCAGCATCCGGTGCGCCAGGAAGTCGAGGATCGATCGCGTCACCGCCGCATGGCGTGCGTCACCCGTCAGCTGCGCGGCATGCAGGTACGCCAGCGCGAGCTGGGCGTTGTCGGTGAGCATCTGCTCGAAGTGGGGCACCAGCCAGCGGGCATCGGTGGCATAGCGCGCGAAGCCACCACCGAGCTGGTCACGCATACCGCTGCGGGCCATGGCGTCGAGCACCTGGATCGCGATATCCCGAGGCCGGGTCGCGCCTGTCCGGAGGTGCTCGCGGAGGAGATGCTCGATGAGCATCGGCTGGGGAAACAGCGGCGGTCCCGACCACGCCGCCAGACGAGGCTGGTAGGTCCGCTCCAGGACGGCCGTGGCGCTCGCGAGCACGGACCCGTCGTCCACCTCCGGCAGCGCGAGAGCGACGGCCGGGGCCGTTGGCAGTCCCTGGCTGCGAGCGACCGCGGTGGCGAGTCGCGTGGCACCCGCCTCGACCTCGTCCCGTCGCTCATGCCAAGCGCTCGAGACGGCATGCAGCACCTGGCGGAATGCTGGCGCGCCATGACGCGGCGTGTCCGGGAAGTAGGTGCCGGCGTGGAACGGGCGACCATCCGGGGTCAGGAACACGCTCATGGGCCAACCGCCGGAGCCAGTCAGGGCCTGGAGCGCGTCCATGTACAGGGCGTCCACGTCTGGGCGCTCCTCGCGGTCGACCTTGATGGTCACGAACGCGTCACCGAGCTCGGCGGCGGTCGTTGCGTCTGCGAACGACTCCTGGTGCATCACATGGCACCAGTGGCAGGACGCGTAGCCCACCGAGAGGAATATCGGTACGTCGCGCGACCTCGCTGCCGCGAACGCCTCCGTCCCCCAAGGGTACCAGTCGACCGGGTCGTGCGCGTGTTGCAGGAGATACGGGCTCGTCTGCTGCGCAAGGCGATTGGGGCGTGCATCGCCGGTCCGGGACATGGCCAGCATCATAGGCGTCCGGGCCGCCAGGTCCGGACATGGCGGCCACTGGCGCCCCACGAGCGGCCATCGCATGACCAGGAGATGCGCGAGGCCGGGGTGCTAGGGTCGTCCGATGGACGATGGCACACGCGACACGCTGGCCGGGCGATCGGGTGGTCGGTCGCTGGGCGTGGTCGTCCTGGCCGCGGGCCAGGGACGCCGGTTCGGCGGTCACAAGCTGCGTGCGCTCCTCGAGGGGCGGCCGATCCTGCAGCATGTCCTCGATCGCGTGGCATCGGTCGATCCGGTGTGCACGGTGGTGGTCCTGGGTCCTGCACCCGGACCGCTCGATGAGGACATCCGATGGGGAGCCCAGGTGCGGGTGCGCAACCCCCGGCCCGAGGATGGCCTGTCGAGCTCGCTGCGGCTCGGTGTCGCGGCACTGCCGGGACATGTCGAGGGCGTCTTCGTGGTGTTGGGGGATCAGCCCCGGCTGCGCGCCGAGGTGCTGCTTGCGCTCGCGGCCGCCGTACCTGGGGCGGTCGCATCGGGGGCATGGGCGGTCGTGCCCGACTACGCGGACGACGCGTCGATCAACCCCGCCCTGCTGCTGCCCCCGGCCATCGAGGCCGTGGAGCATCTGACCGGCGACACGGGTCTGGGCGGGTGGCTTCGAGGCGAGCCCACGCGGTCATGGCGCGTGGCGGTCGCGGGCTCGAACCCCGACGTGGACACGCCTGCCGACCTCGCCGCGCTCACGGGAACGAGCTGACCGACCGGGAGCATGCGTCCCGGGCCTGGCCTCCTCCCCGGGTGGCTGGCTCATCAGGGAGCAGCGGGAGACTCCGCTGGATCGGCCGGGATGCCCGACGCGATCGGGGACGGTGCTGCGGAGGCACCGACCGAAGGGGCTGGCGAGATGCTCGGGGATGGCGGGATGCTCGGGGCTGGCGATGCCGCTGGCACCACGATGCCGGCCGCGTCACAGTCCTCGGCGAGATCCGCGCACACCTGGGCCGCCGTGTCCGCACCGAACGCCATGCCCGCGATGATGGTGTCCGCGACCGACCGCGTCCCGTCTAGGCTGCCGTCGACGGTCACCAGGATCGGCGTCAGGATGACCGTGGGCACATCGCCGGAGCCGGAGTCGATGGGCGTGATCGTCAGGTCCGTCGGAGTGCCCAGGTCCAGGGCCACCGCACACGCCAGGACGGCCGCGACCTCGGCAGCAGCCGCCGGCGTGGACCAGGTGGTGATGGTCTGCGTCCCGGCCACCACGGCCTGCGTCCCGGGCAGGGTGCCGCCGGCCCCGGTGATGGTGCGCGAGGTCGGGTCGATCCCCGCACCCTGGAGCCCTGCGATGACGCCGGCCGCGACGGCGTCATCGGGCGCGATGACCGCACCGAACCCGTCCGCGCCGACCGCCGCGATCACTTCCTCGATGACGCGCTTGCCCTCGATGGCCGTCAGGGCCGTGACGGCGGGATCCTGGACGATGATGGCATCCGTGCCCAGGGCCTCGCGGATCGCGGCCTCCCAGGCGTCCAGCTCCGCGTCGCCCTCCGGACCCCCGATGAGCACGACCTGTTCCACGGGGGTGCCGCTCGGGGCCGGGGTCGCATCCTCCTCGATATCGGCCGCTTCCTCGGCCGTCAGGACGACGGCATCCGCGATGGGCTCGCCGGTCAGCACCGGGTCGTAGGCGACGCGATAGACGGGCACCACACCCGGGATGTCATCACCCAGCACGATGACCGCGGCACCGGCGGCGTGGGCCTGGGTCACGAGGGCTCCCGCGTTCGCGGCATCGACGGCCTCGATGATGACCACCACGGGCGCCGCGCCAAGTGCCGCGCCGAGCTGCTGCGCCTGTGTCTCAGCGTCCGTCGCCGTCTGGCTGTCGACGGTCGCGCCGGGGCATGACTCGCTCGTCACCGCCTCGAACGCCGCCGCAGCCCCACCCAGGTCATCGCCCAGCAGGAGGGTCACCGGCCCCGCGGGCACGGGTGGCGCCCACGATGCCCCCGTGCTGGCAGCGGGGCCCGCGCTCGACGCTGGGGTCGTGCTCGGGCCGGCCGTGGCGCCCGCGGCAGCCGACGCCGCAGGGCTCGCAACCGCGCTCGACGGCGCAGGTGATGCCGTCGTGGGCGCGGGCGATTGAGCGGCGACGCTCGCGGACCACACCAGCAGCGTGGTCAGCAGGAGACTGGCGGCACCTGCCAGACGGATGCGCCCATGGACCTGGGACAAGGTGGGGACCTCCACTCGTGCGCTCGGTCGATCGCGCCGCCGGTCGGGGCACAGGGACGTTCGATCGGCCGAGAGCATACCGGGGCGGCACGTGCGACGCAGGCGCGTGGACCGCGCGGCGTCGATCCCCTACCATGCCCTCGCCCAGCCTTCCCGGAGCGACATGCACGACCTGCCACCCGAGACGGCCGCCGAGAAGCCGCTCGTCGACACGCGCACCCCGGCGCCATCCGACCTCGCGTCACGGACCCTGCCCGACGTGCCGTCGGCGGCCCTGCCTGCAGATCCCGACACGAGCGACCGAGGGGTCGCGTCGCTCCTCGCCGTCGCGGCGATGGTCGCGGCCTGGGTCACGTTCGTGGCCGTGAACGCCTCTGGTGGTGCTGGCAGCAGCTGGCAGACGGCCTTGCGCCAGGAGGTCGCTCGAGGTGCGGGCGCGGTCGAGGCGATCCGCTATGTCTACGGTGTCGAGGCCCCCGCCGCGTTCCGGGTGGCCACCGAGGAGGTGGTCGAGGCCGTGGCCCGGGAGGCGGCAGCGAGCGCCGAGCCGTCGATCGCCGCGGCGCTCGACCAGCAGGCCCAGGTCGCCGGACAGGTCGTCGGCATCCTGCGCCAGGCGGCGGAGATGGCCGGACCGGAGTACGCCCTGGCCGACGGTGGCTATGACCCGGTCCGACGCCTCGCCGACAGCCTCGCCGCGAACGTGGCGCTGCCGGATGCGCCGGTGCGCGACCCCGAGGCGCGCCTCGCGGAGGGGGACCTCGAGGCCGCGCTGGCCCTGCGCCTGATGGGTGCCATCGTGGTCATCTCGTTCGCCTTCCTGTTCGGTGCGCTCGCCCAGGCGTGGCGAGCCTGGCGCCGGCCGCTCCTGTGGTGCGGCTGGATCGCGCTCCTGTCGGGTGGTGTCCTGGCCATCTCGGGCGGGATGCTCGGATGATCGACATCGAGACCCTCCGGGACACCCGGACGGGGACACGCTTCGACCGCGCCGTCGCGCTGCTGCTGGGCCTCATCGCCGTCCTGGCGGCGTCGCTGGGCTATGTCCAGATGGATGCCTCGATGCGGGAGAGCCGTGCGACCGCGGAAGCCGCCCGGCTCACGGCCGTGCTTGCCGCCGGTCTGCCCGTTCGGGGTGTCGTGGACACCTTCGCGGCACAGGCGCTCCTGTCGGCTGCGGCCGAGCTGATCGAGGGGACGGCGAGCCAGATCGTGGGGCTCCAGGACGGGGATGACGAGCTCGTCGCCCAGGGGGTTGCACGTCAGCAGGCGGGCGAGCGGCTCATGACCATCGCCACGGCGATGGGCACCCTGCCCACCGGCGACAGTGGGCTGCCGGGATATGAGCAGGGTCTCGTGGTCGCCGACGAGCCGGTCCTCCTGGCGCAGCTCGCGGAGCAGAACCGGCTCGTGGACGATGTGATCCCGGAGGCCAGCACGGACAGCGGCCGCTCCGTGGCCGGACTCTCGGTGCTTGCGTTCGCGGGTGTCCTGGTGGGCCTTGCGTCCGTGCTCGGCCCCACTCGAGCAGGGCGGGCGACCCTCGTCGTGGCCTGGCTGGCGTCGGGTGTGGCGACCGTCGCCCTGCTCTGGTCCGCGCTCTAGGCGGCCGCCTGGCGGGGATGCCGTCGCGACGCTCGCAGGAGGTGGCGGCTGCCGATCATGACGACGAGAGCTCCGACCCGTGTCGGCGTGGCGCCCTCGGCAACGGCGCTGCGAGGTCGGCGCCGATGCGCACCGTCACCTCCGACAGGCGCTCCCGGATGTCGCACTCCCAGATCTCGTGCACGCGCCAGCCGCGCGCCTCCAGCTCCGTGCGTGTGCGGACGTCTCGCTCGTGGTTGAGCTCGAACTTGCGTGCCCAGAAGGCCTGGTTGGTGCGTGGCAGCCGTGGCTGGCAGCGCGGACAGTGGTGCCAGAAGCACCCGTGGACGAACACCGCGACGCGGCGGCCCGGATAGCTCACGTCCGGTCGGCCGGGCGCGCCACGCCAGTTGAGGCGGTAGCCGGGATATCCGGCGGCGCGCAGCGCGCGTCGAAGCGCTCGCTCGGGACCTGTGTCGTGGGCGCGGTTGGCGCGCATCACGGCGCGTGTCGCGGGCGACGAAGCGGGCGGGTTGGGGAGCTGGAGCGGTGCCACCATCGCCCAGTCTAGGCCGGCGCCGCCCAGCGGCACGGCCGGCCAGAGCCGACGGCGGGCGAGAGCCGACGGCGGGTGAGAGCCGACGGCGGGCGAGAGCCGACGGCCTGAGAGAGCGCCGACAGCCGACGTGAGCGGGCGGCGACCTACTCGGGGATGGGCTCCGTGCGCACGCTCGTGAAGTAGACCGTGCGGTCGGTCACGATGCGCCGTCGCCCTTCGACCACGAGCTCCGCCTCGGCGGCGATGTCCGCGGACGACGAGCCGACCATCAACCGGAAGCGGCCTGGTTCCACCGCACGCCGCCGATCGAGGCCCGTGATGGCCAGCTGCTCGGCGTCCAACCTGAACGTCACCCGGCAGGCGGCGCCGGGACCCAGGGTGAGCCGCGTGAAGCCGCGCAGCTCCTGGACCGGCCGGGTCACACTGCCGTCGAGACCGCGCAGGTACAGCTGCACCACCTCGTCACCGGCGCGCTCCCCCGTGTTGCGGACCCGGATGCTCACGTCGACCGCGCCGTCGGTCGGGATGCGTTGGCGATCGAGACGCAGCTCATCCATCGCGAACGTGGTGTACGACAGGCCGAAGCCGAACGGCCAGAGTGGTGTGTTCGAGCCGTCCACGTAGCTCTCGCGCCAGTGCGAACGGCCGCCGGACGGCCGATGTCCGTAGTAGATGGGTACCTGACCCACGTGGCGGGGCAGCGTGACCGGCAGCTTGCCACCGGGCGCCACACGACCCAGCAGCACGTCGGCGATGGCGGCGCCACCGACGTCTCCGGGCACCCACGCCTGGAGGATGGCCCGGGCGCTGCCGGCCTCGGCCTCGAGCGCCAGCGGGCGACCTGACACGACCACCAGGATCACGGGCGTGCCCGTCCCGGCGATGGCCGTGAAGAGCTCCTGCTGGCGCCCGGGCAGTCGGATGTCCCAGCGATCGCGCGACTCGCCGCACGTGGCATCCTCGGTGAGCCCGGATCGCTCCCCGAGCACCAGCACCACGAGATCCGTGGCGCGGGCCACCTCCACGGCCGCGGCGATGTCCGCGTCCGTCGCGTCGGTGACCAGGCCGCCCGCCGAGTACAGCAGCTCGGTCTCCGGGAGCCGCTCCCGGAGTGCCTCGAGGATCGTGGCGACACCCTCGAGCTCATCATCCAGCAGCACCAGGTCACCGGGCGCCGTCTCGGCCCCGACGCCGTTGCGCGCGTCCTGCTCCAGCAGCGTCTCGATGTGCGACACGTGCGCGTAATCACCCATCAGCGACCGTGCGTCGTGGGCATTGGGTCCGATGACGGCGATACGCGCGGGTGGCGTGGCGAGCGGCAGGATGCCGTCGTTCTGGAGCAGCACCATCGATCGCTCGGCCATCCGAGCGGCCAGCTCGCCCTCGGCGGGATCAGGCCGGCCGGCCTGCGTCTCGTCGACATAGGGACGCTCGAAGAGCCCCAGGCGGAGCTTGGTGTGCAGGACCCGACCGACCGCCTCGTCCACGACGCCCTCCGGGACGCGCCCGCTCGCGAGCGCCTGTCGGAGCGGCGCACCGAACGCGGACGTGTGGGGCAGGTCCATGTCCACCCCGGCATCGAGGGCGAGCCGTGCTGCATCGGAGAGGTCGTCCGCGAGCTCGTGCATCGTGACCAGCTGGTCGATGCCGGCATAGTCCGAGACCACGATCCCGTCGAAGCCCCATCGCTCCCGGAGGATGGTCGTGAGCAGCTCCCGGGAGGCGACACAGGGCACGCCGTCCAGATCGTCGTAGGCGTGCATCACGGAGCCGATGCCGACGGTGCGCACGATCGCCTCGAACGGGAACAGGAACGCGTCCATGAGCTCGCGCTCGCCGATGTGGACGGGTGCCTGGTTCAGACCACCTTCGGGAACGCCGTGGCCGACCAGGTGCTTCGCTGTCGCGATCGCGGGTCGTTCGCCCTCGGGGGTGTCCTCGATGCCCCGCACATACGCCGCTGCCAGCTCAGCCACCAGGTAGGCATCCTCGCCAAAGGTCTCCTCGATGCGTCCCCAGCGCGGATCGCGGGTGATGTCGAGGATGGGCGCCAACGCCTGGCTGGTACCGGTCTCGCGCATGCGCCGCCCGATCTGGCGGGCCATGGCTTCCACGAGCGAGGGATCCCAGGTAGCCGCCTGTCCGATCGCCTGGGGATAGCAGGTCGCATCACGGGCCATCAGGCCATGCAGCGTCTCCTCGTGGAGGATCGCGGGGATGCCGAGCCGCGTGCGCTCCACGAGGTAGCGCTGGATCTCGTTGGCGAACCGTGCCACGGCGGCGGGCTCGAGGTTGGTGGCGCCACCCGGTCGGGTGATACCACCGATACCCGCGCGGAGATGCGTCTCGGCAAGGTCGGCCACCAGGTGTCCGTCACGCCCGATCTCGAAGGCCCACAACGTGCCCAGCTGGGCCAGCTTCTCCTCGCGGGTCATCTCCGCGAGCAGTCGCCGGGCACGCTCCGTGATGTCCAGCCCGCTGTCGAGCCACGGCGCGCTCGTCGCCTCCTGGAGGTCCTGCATCGTCTCCCGTCCACGTTGGGGATCCGAGCCGCGGCGACACGACGGCCGCTCATGGATCCGAGGCCCAGTTGTATCACGCCATGGAAGCGCTTACAAGGGACGCGCCGAGTATCCTCGGGGACATGGCACGCCACCCCCGCCGCGGCGCAGCGGATGATCCGGACGACGCTCCTCGCCCCGCGCGCGCCACGATCGTCGATGTGTCCCGGGCCGCGGGGGTGTCGGACGCGACGGTGTCCCGTGTCGTCAATGGCGGCGCCCACGTGCGTCCCGAGACACGCCGCCGTGTCGAAGCGGCCATGCGTGCTCTCGGATATGTGGCGCATGTCTCGGCGCGGGCCCTCGCGAGCGGGCGCACCCAGGTCATCGGGTTGCTGGCGCAGGAGGTGGAGAACGCGTTCTTCGCGTCGGTCATCAGCGGTGCCGACCAGCAGGCCTCCGCGGAGGACTATGGCTTCCTGCTGTGCACGACCCATGCACGCCGCGAGAAGGAGGCGGAGTACGTGGCACGGCTGTCCAACGGCATGGTGGATGGTCTGCTCATCGTGCTGCCCGGTGGTCTGCCGGACTACGTGGAGCGATTGCGCGCGGACGCGTTCCCGTTCGTGCTCATCGACTATGACGCCGATGCCCCGGGCTGCTCGGTGGTCAATGCCACGAACAGGTCCGGTACGCGCGCGGCGATCCGCCATCTCATCGAGCTCGGTCATCGGCGCATCGCCTGCATCATGGGTCTCGAGGCGGTCGGCTCAGCCCACGAACGACTGGCAGGCTACCGGGACGCGATGACCGAGGCGGGGCTGCCCATCGGGCCAGAGGACATCCAGCCGGGTGACTTCATGGGCGTGGGTGGTCACGCGGCGGCCGTGGCGCTCCTGTCGCGCCCGGACCCACCGACGGCCATCTTCGCCTCGAGCGACCTGGCTGCCTTCGGCGTCGTCCGCGCCGCCCGCGAACGCGGCATGCAGGTACCCGACGACCTCTCCGTCGTCGGCTTCGACGACATCCCCGAGGCCGCCTGGATGACCCCGGCGCTGACCACGGTCCGGCAGCCCCTGCGAGATATGGGTCGTGCCGCGGTGCGGCAGCTGCTGGAGCGTGTCGAGGACCCACGCATGCCCCCGGCACGGCTGGCGCTGGAGACCGAGCTCATCGTGCGGGGATCCACGGCACCGCCCAGGGTGATGCCCACGGAGCCCTGAGGCTCGTCAGTGACCCCGTTCGCCACGCACGAACGGGATGCCCAGCGCGGCCGGCGCACCACCCCCGGTGCGGCGCGCCGACCGGGAGCCGATCACGAGCACCAGGATGACCATGACGTACGGCAGCATGTTCAGGAAGAACGTGCTCGGCTGGTAGGTGAAGAACGGGTTCGGGAAGCCCAGCAGCTCGGGTGGCCCCTGGAGGTCGAGCGTCAAGCGCCGGATGACCGCGATGAGATACGCGCCCACGATGGCGCGCCACGGGTCCCAGCGCGCGAAGATGACGAGACCGATCGCGATCCAGCCAAGGCCGGAGGTGGTCTGCGCGGCATACCAGCCGGGCGTGATGGCGAGGCTGATGGTCGCCCCGGCGAGGCCCGCCAGCGCGCCGCCGATGCAGGTGTATCGATAGCGCACCCGTGCCACATCGATACCCAGCGCGTCCGCGCCGCTGGGTGCCTCGCCGACGGCGCGCAGGTGGAGGCCCGGCCGGGTCCGCGTGATCCAGAGTGCCGTCAGGGGCACCAGGACATAGCCCAGGTACACCAGGGCGCTCTGGCTCGTGAACATCACCGGGCCCAGGAACGGGATCTGGCTGAGCAGCGGGATGGTGATCGTCGGCACCAGCGCCGAGGTGGCTGCGCTGCCCGCCAGGCCGTCACCCAGCACGAGCGCGATGCCCATGCCCAGGAAGGTCAGCGCGAGACCCGACACGATCTGGTCCGCCTGGAAGCGGATGCACACGATCGCGTGCAGCAGCGCCAGCAGGGCGCCTGCGACCATCGCGGCGAGGAGCCCCAGCCACGGCCCGGCATCGATACCCACCCGGTAGCCTGCCAGGGCGCCCACGAACATCATGCCCTCGACGCCCAGGTTGATGACCCCCGAGCGCTCGGTGAGGATCTCGCCGAGGGTCGCGAACAGCAGGATGGTGCCCGTGGCGATGCCCGCCGCGAGGATGACCTCGGCGTTCATCGGCGCACCAGTCGGACGCGATAGCGCAGCAGGACGTCGCTGCAGATGACACAGAACAGCACGATGCCCTGGATCATCGAGGGGATGCCGGCGGGCTGGATCTCGCGGCCCGCGAGGATGAGACCTCCGAAGGCGATGGACGCCACGATGACGCCGAACGGGTTGAAGCGGGCGAGGTAGGCGATGATCACGCCCGTGAAGCCGTAGCCCGGCGAGAACCCGTCCTGCAGCCGGTGCACCGACCCGGTCACCTCGGACATGCCCGCGAGGCCGGCGAGCCCGCCCGACACGAGCATCACCAGGATCACCGTGCGGCCGATGTCGATCCCCGCGTAGTGGGCTGCGCGTGGGTTGTCCCCGATGAGCCGGATCTCGTACCCGGTGCGTGTGCGGGCGAACCAGAACCAGACCAGGAACGCGCACACGATGGCGATGACCAGGCCAAGGTGGACGGTCAGGCCGGCGAAGTCGGGGACGGCCTTCGCGAAGTCCGTCAGACGAGGCAGCCACGCCTCCCGTGGGAACTGTGCCGACAGCTGGAAGCCGCCCTCGCTCCAGGGCCCGAAGACCCAGAAGCGCACCCACTGGATGGCGATGTAGTTGAGCATCAGGGTGGTGATGATCTCGTTCACCCCGAAACGCGCCTTGAGCCACCCCGCGATGCCGCCCCACAGCGCACCCGCCAGCACCCCGCACACGAGCATCACGGGGATGACCACGAAGGGCGAGACGCCGGGCGGGAGCAGCGGCGCCAGCACCACCGCGGATGCGCCCCACGCGCCCAGGAACAGCTGTCCCTCGGCACCGATGTTCCACAGGCGCATCCGGAACGCGACCGCGCAGGCGAGGCCTGTGAACATGAGCGGCGTCGCCTTGACGAGCGTGTCCGAGAGGACACCGAGGCTCCCGAACGCGGCATCGACGATGTGGTCGAACACCCGCAGGGGGTCGCCTCCGATGAGCGCGATGAGCGCCCCTGACAGCAGCAGCGCCACGAGCAGGCCGATGCCCAGCGTCGCGATCGGCAGCCACCTGGATGTGTCGAGACGACGTTCCGCTTCGAGCCCGATGGGCAGCCAGTGACGTCGGCTGGATGCCCCCGCGGTCATGCGCTCATGACCTCGTCGGTCGGCGCGCTCGACCGGCCGGTCATGAGCAACCCCAGCTCCTCCATATCGGCGGTCGCGCTGTCCACGATGCCGGTGATCCGGCCCTCGTAGATCACGGCGACCCGGTCGGCGATGGCGAGGATCTCGTCGAGGTCCTCGCTGATGAGCAGGATCGCGGCGCCGGCCGAGCGGCGTTCCAGGAGCAATCGATGGACCGTCGAGACGGCTCCCACGTCGAGGCCGCGACTCGGCTGCACGGCGACCATGAGGCTGGGTCCCGTCGAGATCTCCCGCGCGAAGATGAGCCGCTGGAGGTTGCCGCCCGACAACAGCCGAGCCTCGGTATCCACGCTCGGGGCACTCACCTCGTACAGGGTCGTGAGGTCTCGCGCCTGGCGGCGTGCCGCGAGCCGGTCGAGCAGCCAGCCGCGTGAGATGGGCTCGCTGCGATAGCTCTTCATGACCAGGTTGTCCGTCAGCGACAGGTTGGGCGCCGAGCCCGTTCCGTGGCGGTCCTCGGGGACATGCGCCACGCCCGTCGCGATGGATGCGCGAGGCGGGTGGTTGGCCACCTCGGTGCCATTGACCCGGATGCTGCCGATGCAGCGACGGAGACCCGTGATGACCTCGGCGAGCTCGGTCTGGCCGTTGCCCGCGACACCGGCGATGCCCAGGACCTCGCCCGCCCGGATCTCCAGCGTGAGGTCGTGGAGCGCCGCCAGGTCCCGGTCGTTGCGGGCGCTGACACCCTGCACGTCGAGCACCACGGGACCGGGCGTCATGGGCGGCTTGTCGATGGTCTCGAGCACCTCCCGGCCGACCATCAGGCGGGCCAGCTCCGGCCGCGTCCGGCCGGCAGCGGGGATGCCCGCGGCCGTGACCGTGCCGCGCCGCAGCACCGTGATGCGGTCCGCGATGGCGAGGACCTCGTCCAGCTTGTGGCTGATGAACACGATGGAGCCACCGGACAGGGTCATGGCGCGCAGCGTCCGGAACAGCTCCTGGGTCTCCTGTGGCGCCAGGACGGCCGTGGGCTCATCCATGACCAGCACCCGCGCTCCCCGGTAGAGCATCTTGAGGATCTCGACGCGCTGCTGCTCGCCCACCGAGAGCTGCCACACCGCTACGTCGGGGTCGACCCGCAGTCCGGTGCGCTCCCCGAGTGCGGCGATGCGCTCGCCGTACTCCCGCAGGCGGAGCCGGAAGCGCGGCTCGTCGAGACCCAGCAGCACGTTCTCGGTGACCGTGAGCGATGGCACGAGCGTGAAGTGCTGATGGATCATGCCGATGCCCGCTGCGATGGCGTCGCGCGGCGAGGCGGGGTCATAGGGCCGACCCTCGACCGTGATGACGCCCGCGTCGGCGCGATAGATACCGGCGAGGATGTTCATGAGCGTGCTCTTGCCGGCCCCGTTCTCGCCCAGCAGGGCATGCACCTCTCCGGACCGCAGGTCGAAGTCGACATGGTCGTTCGCGACGAGACCGGGGAAGCGTTTGACGATGCCCAGCATCGAGACCGCCAGGGGCGGAGTGGTGACACCCATCGGGTTCGCGCGCGGGCTCCCGTCGATGGAGTCACTCGCCTCGGCCGCCGGTCGGGGAGGCTGTGTCATGTCGGGTGGAAGGTACGGCGCATCGCCCGCCTCCGATGCATCGACCGGGACGCCCCGGAGATGGGATGCTCCCCGGGGGCCATCCGGCCGCCCGGGGAGCGGAGCCCCGATCGTTACTGGGGCAGCTCGGCGTTGATGCCGTCCGCCCACCAGTGCATGCACACGCCGGTGCAGCCACCCAGCGGCGGCGGGAACTGGTCGAGGTCGGACTGCTCCAGCGACGCGCCCTCGGCGAGGATCACGTTGCCCTGGTTGTCGGTGATGGGTCCGGCGAACACGTCGAACCGGTCGAACTCACCGGCGAGCATCTGGGCGAGCGTGTCCCGCACCAGCTGGACATCCGCCTCCGGCAGGTCTGCGACACCCGGCTGGGGCGTCTCGCCGTCCATGAAGCCGAACAGGCCCATGGCACCGGCGTCCGCGTCGAAGTACTCGTAGCCGGCCGTGTAGGCGCCGGCCTTGATCTGCTCGGCGATGCGGGCGTACTCGGGTCCCCAGATCCAGTAGGGGGCGGTGAGGCACGCATCCAGGGAGCAGGAGGACGGATGGTCGTAGGTGACGGCCCACTTGCCCTTCTCCTGGGCGACCGTGGCGTTGGCGGGCGTGTCGGCACCCGTGAACACCACCTGGGCCCCCGCATCGAACAGTGACGCGGCGCCCTGCGTCTCGAGGTTCGGGTCGTGCCACGTGTTGATCCAGCGCACGTCCATGGTGCACTCGGGGCACGTCTGCTTGGCGCCCAGCATGATCGCGTTGCCCAGCCGGAGCTCCTCCGGGATGGGGAACGTGGCCATGTAGCCCAGCTTCGGGTTGCCATCGAGCTTGGCGCGGGATCCGGCGAGCATGCCCGCGAGGTACTTGAAGTCCTCCATCGCGCCGAAGAAGTTGCCGAAGTTGGTGCCGTTGGACTTGTAGCCCGTGAGGTGCAGGAACGTCGCATCCGGGAACTCGCTCGCGACGGTCTCCATGTAGTCCATGTAGCCGAACGAGGTGCCGATGATGAAGTCGAAGCCCTTGCGCGCCAGGCTCCGGAACACCTGCTCCGCATCGGGGCCCTCCGGGACGTTCTCCACGTACGCGACGTGGGCGTCCGCGACGTTCTCGCAGACGTAGAGCAGGCCCTCGTAGTGGGCCTGGCTCCAGCCGCCGTCGTCGTGTGGTCCGATGAGCACCATCGCGACGTTGAACTGGCCCTCGACGACATCCGGAAGCTGGACCGACGTTCCCGAAACGCTTGCACAATCAGCGCCGCCGGGAGCAGTCGCGTCGGGCGACTGTGCCGTGGCGCCGATGGCCGAGCCCGCCACGACCAGTGCGGCCAGCGTGGCCAGCGTGGCCAGCCGTGTCCCTCGTCCGTGGGTCATGGAACCTCCTCCTCGTGGGCCCGCAGGCCCGGCCTGGGCACGCGTCGCCGGGCGGGACGCGGACGCCGATACCCTACCCCGCCCGTCAGGGCTTGGGTAGGTGGCAGCCGTGGATCGCTGGGTAGCGGCTCGGTTGCGGCGGGACGTCCCCGCAGCCGCTGCTAGAGTCGACCGGCATGTCCATCCTCATCCGGCCCATCGATCCTGGAGAGACCGCGGACTGGCTGGCCAGCCTGCGCACCAGCTTCCTCGCGAGCTGGCCGGTCGGTCCCATCGCAGACGACGTCCTGACGCTGTGGGACTACCAGCGGGTCTGGGCCGCCGTCGAATCGGGGGCCATCGTGGGCACGGCCCGATCATGGGCGACGCAGCTGACGATCCCGGGCGGTGTGCAGCTGCCGGGGTCGGCCATCGCAGGCGTCGGGGTGCTGCCCAGCCATCGCCGGCGGGGTCTGCTGCGGCGCCTCATCGACGCGGACCTGGTCGCTGCGCGTGACCGAGGCGAGCAGGTCGCCGTGCTCTGGGCATCCCAGGCGGCCATCTATGGTCGTGTCGGCTTCGGCCCCGCGACACGCACCGCGACATGGCGTATCGACGTGTCGGGCGGATCGATCGGGGGGACGCCGCGCCCCGATGCGCTCGCGGTCATGACGCCCTCGACGCAGGCCCGGGACCTGATCCGTGGTGTGTTCGAGACCTGGCGCGGGCGCCAGGTCGGCGAGATCCGGCGGCGCGACTTCACATGGGACGACGCACTCGGCCTGCGTCCCTCGGTCCGGGGCGACGACCCGTGGATCGGCACCCTGGTGGTCCATCGTGGCCCGGAGGGCGAGCCCGACGGCTACGCCCGGTATCACCTCGAGGAGCGCTGGGAGCACCGGCGGGGGGTGGGTGTGCTCCATGTCGACGAGCTGCACGCGCTGACGGACGAGGCATACCGGGACCTGTGGCGACTCATCGTGGGCCTCGAGTGGGTGGCCACGGTGCGCGCGGAGACGCGCGCGCCACAGGAGCGACTGCCGTGGCTCCTGGCCGACATGCGCGCCGCACAGCCCGAGACCATCGCCGACGGCCTGTGGCTGCGCATCATCGACCTGCCCGCGGCGCTCGCGGCCCGGCGGTACCACGCCAGCGGCCGGCTGGTCCTGGGCGTGCAGCAGACCAACGATGGTCCCGCGATGGAGCGAGTGCTCCTCGAGGCCAGCCCCGAGGGTGCCACGTGTCGAGTCACGGACCAGCTGCCGGACCTCGTGGTCGATTCTGGCGTGCTCGCCGCGGCCTATCTTGGTGGCGCGTCACTCGCCGATGCCGCACTGGCGCGCGCCGCCGATGAGCACCGCCCGGGCGCGTTGCGAACGCTCGACAGGCTCCTGGGGACCACCGACCAGCCTTGGTGCTCGACATTCTTCTGACCCGCCCGTCCACGTATCGACCCCGACGTTGACGGTCGGCCGCCGAAATCCGATAATGGAGGTCAGGATTGGGTCCGAGTCGCTGCCCGGTGACCTCCCCATCCCGCATCCCGGTGCCGCGGACGACCGACCTCCCGGCCCAGGGCCAGGAGATCCATGACCGCCGACACCCGCTCCGCCGTCCAGGACCGACGCGCCGAATACGCCTTCCATGACGACCTGGTCTATCTCCACGAGGCCAAGCGCGGTCTGACGCGCGCCACCGTCGAGGAGATCTCGTCCATCAAGGGCGAGCCGGAGTGGATGCTCCAGTACCGGCTCCGATCCTACGAGCACTTCCTCAAGCGGCCGATGCCGGTGTGGACGGACGGCCTCGATCGCATCGACTTCGACAAGATCGTCTACTACCGGAAGCCGTCCGAGCGTGAGGAGCGGTCCTGGGACGATGTGCCGGACCAGATCAAGGATACCTTCGAGCGGCTGGGCATCCCCGAGGCCGAGCGCAAGTTCCTGTCGGGTGTCGGCGCGCAGTACGACTCGGAGGTGGTCTACCACTCCGTCAAGGAGGAGCTGACCAAGCTGGGCGTGGTGTTCATGGGGACCGATCAGGCACTCGTGGAGTACCCCGACATCTTCCGGAAGCACTTCGGTACCGTGGTGCCCGCCGAGGACAACAAGTTCAGTGCCCTCAACGGCGCTGTCTGGTCCGGCGGCTCGTTCGTGTACGTGCCCAAGGGCGTCGAGGTGCCCCTGCCGCTCCAGGCGTACTTCCGCATCAACGGCGAGAACACGGGCCAGTTCGAGCGCACCCTCATCGTGGTCGACGAGGACGCCAGCGTCCACTACATCGAGGGGTGCACGGCGCCCATCTATGCGAGCGAATCACTCCACGTGGCGGTCGTGGAGGTCGTGGCTCTGGCGCGCTCCAGGGTGCGCTACACGACCATCCAGAACTGGTCCAACAACGTCTACAACCTCGTGACCAAGCGTGCCCACGCGTACGAGGACTCCACCGTGGAGTGGATCGATGCCAACACGGGCTCACGCAAGACGGTCAAGTACCCGTCCATCTACCTGCGCGGCCGGGGGGCCACCGCGGACATCATCTCGGTGGCCGTGGCGGGCCGGGGACAGCACCAGGACACGGGGGCGAAGGCCATCCACCTGGCGCCGGACACGCGCAGCCGGATCGTGTCCAAGTCCGTGTCCAAGGATGGCGGCCGTGCCACCTATCGCGGCCAGGTCAAGGTCGCGCCGGGTGCGACCGGCGCCATCGCCAGCGTCCGCTGTGACGCGCTGATGCTCGATGACGAGAGCCGCTCCGACACCTACCCGTACATCGACATCCAGGAGGACGACACCTCCCTGTCGCACGAGGCGACCGTCGGCCGGATCAGCGCCGACCAGGTGTTCTACCTCATGAGCCGTGGCCTCACCGAGAACGAGGCGCAGAACCTCATCGTCCAGGGCTTCCTCGAGGTGTTCACCAAGGAGCTCCCGATGGAGTACGCCATCGAGTTCAACCGGCTCGTCAAGCTGGAGATGGAGGGGTCGCTCGGATGAGCGTGCCCGCCCTCGCCCTGCCGTTCGTCTCGGAGGAGGCCGCCCGGGCGGCCTCCGACACCGCGGGCGACCCCGCCTGGCGCCTGGCCCACCGGCTGGACGCGGTCGAGCGGGTGCGCTCGATGCCGGCCGAGACCAACCAGCTGTTCACGCCCTACCTCGACCTCCGCGGTGCGCGCTTCGGTGAGATCGGCGTATCGGTCGCACCTCGGCCCATCTCCGATGGCGGCACGCTCCCGGACGGTGCCGCGCTGCTGCTCGACATCGACGGCGCCACGAGCGCCCGTCGGGTGCTCGGCCCCGAGGCCCAGGCAGCGGGCATCGTGGTGGACGACCTGCGAGCGGTCACGGCGGGCGCGCATCCGCGACTGGCCGCGCTGCTGGAGGTGGGTGACACCCTGCCCGTGGATGACCCGTTCGCCCACGTGGCCCGCGCGGTGTCGACGCTCGACGTGGTCATCGGCATCCCACCGGGGATCCGGCTGGAGCAGCCCATCGTCATCCGCTGGGGTGCCGGTGCGTCGGGCACCGGATCTGTCGGCCGGACGTTCATCGTGCTTGGCCACGGATCGAGCGCGAGGGTGCTCGAGGAGCAGCTTCCGGAAGGCAGGAGCAGTGAGCCGGGCGGCCCACAGCGGCTGTGGTGGGGCACCACGGAGGTCATCCTCGGCGATCGGGCATCGCTGGAGCTCGCCGGCCTCCAGGACTTCGATCACGACACGATCACGATCGTCAACCGTCACGCGACGCTGGGCCAGGGCGCCCGACTCCAGTGGGCGTTGGCATCGCTCGGGAGCGTGCTCCACCGAAGTCGCATCGACAATCGCTTGCTCGGCCAGGGATCGGCCGTCCAGCAGGTGGAGATCGGGTTCGGCAGTGGCAGTCAGCTGTTCGACCTGACCTCGTACACCCGTCACATCGGCGAGGACACGACGGGTGACCTGTTGAGCAAGGGCGTGTTCACCGATCGGTCCCGGGGGTACATCAAGGGTCTCATCGAGATCCAGCGGAGCGCGCTGGGCACGGACAGCTACCTTGGTGAGTTCGGGATGCTCCTGACCAAGCGGTCACGATCGGTGACCATCCCGAGCCTGGAGATCGACCAACCGAACGTCCGTCGCGCGGCGCATTCGAGCTCCGTGGGTCCCATCGACGAGGCCCAGGTGTTCTATCTCATGAGTCGTGGCCTGGACCGGGAGACGGCGCGACGAGCCATCGTCCTGGGCTTCCTGGAGCCGGTCGTGGCACGCATCCCGCTGCCCGACGTCCAGGATCGTCTGCGTGCGCTGCTGGATGCCAAATGGCCCCGCCTTGAGGCGGTCGCCCCGGCCGCCTGAATCCGGGGTAGGTGATCGCGGGAGCCGGACGGGCTCCCGGGCCACGAGGCGGTACCCTAGTACACGGGCAGCCCGCCCGGGAGCGGCCCGAGGGAGGTATGAGAGATGGATCCGTGGGTGCAGGCGGCCGCGATCGGCGCACTGGGCGTCGCCATCGGCCTGGGATTCGTGTTCTGGGGGTTCCGGCTGTTCCTCATCCTGCTGCCGATCTGGGGCTTCTTCTTCGGCTTCCTGTTCGGCGCGGGCGCAACGACCGCGCTGCTGGGCGATGGCTTCCTGGCCACGACGCTGGGCTGGGTCATCGGGTTCGTCGTGGGCATCGTGTTCGCCGTGCTGTCCTATCTGTACTACTGGTTCGCGGTCGTGTTCCTTGGCGCGTCCGTTGGCTACGGCATCGGACTGGGCCTGCTCCATTGGCTGGGCAATGGTGGTGACAACTTCATGGGCTTCGTGTTCGGCCTCATCGGCGCCATCATCGTGGCTGCCATCGTGGTCATCCTGCGCGTGCCCAAGTACCTCGTCATCGTGCTCACCGCGATCGGCGGTGCCTTCGCGGCGGTGACCGGCGTGGCGCTCATCCTCAACCAGGTCGGTCTCGATGAGCTGGACGGCGGCATCGGCGGCACCATCGCCGCCGTCGACTCCATGTCCTGGATCTGGGGTGTCGCCGCCGTCGTCCTGGCCGCCATCGGCATCGTGTACCAGATCAAGCTGTCGGCCCAGCTCGAGGAGCTGGCGCTGGACTCCTATCAGAACCCTGGCATGAGCACCCGCGGCTCGGGAACCTACTAGCCGCGCGGGCACGCCATGCCCCGGAGGGTGTCCGTCGCCGCCCTCGACGAGGTGCCCGAGGGCACGATGCACATGGTCCAGGTGGACGGCACGGACATCCTGCTCGTCCACCTGGATGGCCGTGTCCGGGCGTTCCAGGGCATCTGCTCACACGAGTACTTCGAGCTGGACAAGGGATTCCTGACCCGGGACTCCCTCACCTGCGCGCTCCATCTGTCACGATTCGACCTCGCGACCGGGGAAGCGCTCGACCCACCCGCCGAGCTGCCCCTCGTGACCTGGCCCGTGACCATCGAGGCCGGGCGTATCTCGGTCGATCTGCCTGACGGGCCGATCGAGGTCAACGAGTAGCTGCTCGACGCTCCCGCGTCAGCCGCGGAGCGGCGTCCCCACGCCGCGCCGTGTCGCCTCGGCCAGCACGGCATCCCCGAACACCAGGTCCGCGACCCCCGTGCCCAGGTGCGTGACGAGCAGCGCATCATCGGGGCGTGGTCGATCGAGCCAGGTCCCCATCATCCCGGCCGGATCGGGGTAGTCCCGGAAGATCCCCGATGCCCGGTTCGTCACCAGCTGGCCAACCTCGTCCACGAGGAACACGCGGCGGCTCGCGATCGCGGCGGGGACGCACATGTCGTAGTCCACGGCGACCACGAGCGGCACCGGCTCCAGCAGCGCGGCGTCGAGCGTCTGCCGTTCGGATCCGAACGAGACCATCGTAAGGGCCACGTCCGCCTCCGCGAGGGCCTCGGCCGGACCGTCCGCCACCGCCACCACGATGGACGACCCGCCGGACCCGATCCGCCGCACGAGGTCCGTGGCACGAGCCGTGTCCCGGTCATACAGGCGCACGCTGCATCCCGGCAGGACCACGTCCAGCATCGCCAGGTGGCTCTCGGCCTGGACCCCGGCACCC
Source organism: uncultured Anaerolineaceae bacterium (assembly GCA_964650135.1). Classification (GTDB taxonomy): domain Bacteria; phylum Chloroflexota; class Limnocylindria; order Limnocylindrales; family CSP1-4; genus JAFMJV01. Next base: position 27,916 of record CAZYTQ010000011.1, read on the forward strand.
AGCATGGCGACCCGGGACCTCGCGTCTCCCGCCCATCGCGCCCAGTGACTGATGGCGACCCCGCTGACGGCTGCGGTGCGGACCGCGGTCAGGCCACCCGCATCGAGGATCCCCCTCGGCGCGCCCGTGGCCCCGTCACAGAGCACGAGCGTCGCGTGGAGCGCAGGGACACCGCGCGCGGCATTGGCCGGGAACCCGGAGACCCACTTGATGCCCAGCAGGTCGTCGGCAGCATTCCCCGTGGTGTCTGGCACCCATGCCGGCATCGCGTGCGCCCACGACGCCTCGGGCCGCGGATGGACGCCGATCTTGGCGGGCAGCTGCGCATCGGCTGCGAGCGCCCGCAGGGCTCGTTCCGCGAGCTCGAGCTGCCGGCGGACATCCGGCAGACAGGCCCGGACGTCCGTCGACGTGAGGTAACGCGGGGCATCCGATGCGGTCATCCGTACAGCGTACCGGGGGTGGGCGTGGCACGCCGCCGTGCAGGGCGGCCCCTCGCCGTACCATGGCCCGATGGGCGATCCACGACCGATGGCAACGGATGGGCTGGAGGCGGTCGCCCGTGCTCGGTTGGCTCATGAGGGGATCGAGGTCATGAGCTGGGGCAACGGTCCCGGCGCCAGGTACACGGAGCACGTCCACGCCCACGACAAGGTGCTGGTCGTGGTGGACGGCTCCATCCGGTTCTTCGTGTCGGGCGGGGCCCACATCGACCTCGCGATGGGTGACCGCATGGACCTGCCGGCCGGGACAGGGCATGGCGCTGTCGTCGGCGCGCAGGGAGTGCGCTGTCTCGAGGGCCACTTGGCGGCCGCCAGCCTCGGCAGCTCCCCGCGACGGATGGCAGACTGGGCATCCTCCGGATCGCCCTCGACGCGTCGTCCGGCGGCCACGCCCGAAACCGGCGACGCCATGGAGACGTAGCCATCGATGACGACCGATACGGCCACGGTCACGGACACCGAGCTGATGGCGGCCGTCCGACGCGGTGATATGGCGGCCTTCTCGGTGCTGGTCGACCGGCACGTGGATGTGGTCTACCGCGCCGCATACCGCCGCCTGGGAGACCGGCGGCTGACGGACGAGGTGGTGCAGGACGTGTGGCTGACGTGCTGGGACCGCGCGGAGCTATTCGACCCGGCAGCAGGCAGCCTGCTCGGCTGGTTGACCACCATCGCGCGAAATCGGGCCGTGGACCGTCTGCGGGCGCTTGGCCGTCGCCCTGGCGCCTTGCCGCTGAGCGCGGTGTTCGCGACGGGGGACGTGTCCGGCGATGGCCCGGGCGGCCAGGTGCTCCTCTCTGGCGGTAGCGCGACGGACCCTGCGCTCGTGGTCGACGAGCAGGCATTGCGAGACCTGATGCTCGAGGCCCTCGCCACGCTCCCGCCCGACGAGCGCGAGCCGCTCGAGCTGGCCTACTACGGCGACCTGAGCCAGTCGGAGGTGGCGGCCCGCCTGGGCATCCCCTTGGGCACGGTCAAGACCCGGACACGGCGGGCGCTCCAGCGACTGCGCGAGCGACTGGCGGCGACTGGCCTGGCGAGCATGGGCGAGGTCATCGCCGGGACGACGACATCCGGAGATGGAACGAGCCAGCTGGCGGATCGGCGAGAGGTGACCGATGGACCACGCTGATGTCCAGGGCCTGCTGCTCGAGGCGATGGAGCGGCCGGGTGGGCTCGTGGCGTTCCAGGGCGATCCGAGCGCGGCCGCGGCGGATGCGCGCGCGCACATCGCAGGATGCGCCGGATGCGCTGCCGAGTGGCGGGCCTGGTCGCTCACCACGCTCGGTCTCGCGAGCGCCGCCCCGGATGTCGAGGGCCCGGCGCCGGAGGTCCGTGCCGCGATCATGGCCGCGGTGTCGGCTCGTCCTCGGCCGGCCAGCGCCACCATGAGGACCCCGGCCCGAGGCGCGGGCCCGGCCGTCCGGTCGAGTCCCGCCGCGGCTCCGCCCGCTCCGATGGCCGGGCCCGCCCCGATGGCCGACCGGACCGCCGCACCGCCCCCGACCGGTCCTTCCGCGGGCGTCACGACCGGCCGTGTCCGCGAAGGTTGGGTCCGTGGACGCGATCCCAGCCGCGCGCCGACGCCGGCACCATCGGCGGCCCGGACCGGACCGGGTCTCCGCTGGGGTCTCCTCGGCGCGGCGGCCGCGGTGTTGCTGCTCGTCGTGGGAGCCGTCATCGGCCAGCAGTCGAGCGGCGGCGGCGCCGAACCGCGTCGCGGCGATCCGACACGGGCGCTCGCCGTCGCTGCGGGGATCCTGTACGGCAACGGGTTCGGGCTGGCCCGCCTGACCACGCCCGACGGGCAGCCCGGTGGCGTGGTGATCGTGTCGCCGGGCTCCGGCCGGATCGCGGTCATGACGGATGCGCTCGAGCCGCCCCCCGCGGGGGTCCGGTACTGGTGCTACCTCGAGCGCGACGGCACCGAGTACGTGGTCGGCCCCATGTGGTTCGACGACGACCTGGCCTTCTGGGCGGGCGATGCCACGCCCGTGGACCTGGGCCTCGAGGGGGACGTGTTCATCGTGCGTCTGGAGACCGAGGGCGCGCCGCCGGCCCTGACCGGGACCTTCTGAGGCGTCGCGCCCTGAGGCGTCGCGCCGGCTTCAGGCCCGCGCCGTCGAAGGCTCGTCGACCGGATCGACCGGATCGACCGGATCGACCGGATCGACCGGATCGGCCGACGGGACGCGGGAGGGCGGTGAGGCCAGCCATGCCTGGTGGAGGTCGAGCACCTCCGCGGCGAGCTCGGGCGGGCAGATGCCACCGCGGGCGTCGATGGTCGCCGCGATCCAGTGAGCCTCCTCGAGCCGCTCCTCGGCGGAGACGTCCAGCTCGTCGCGCGGCAGCCGCGCCAGCGTGAGCCACATCAGGGCCAGCCCGACACCGACGCCCACGAGCACCAGCCACCACATGTAGCCGTCGTTCATGCGCCGCAGGATAGGCCGATCGATGGCACCCTGCGATGATGCCCGTCGCGCTCATCGACCTCGCGCCGCCATCGGTGCTGCCAGGCCCGCTGCCCATCGGTCTCTATGGCCTCGGCTATGCACTGGCCATCGCGGTGATGCTCGTCGTCAGCCAGGGCGAGGCCCGCCGTCGAGGGCTGGATCCATCGCTCGTGTCGGGGGCCATCGTGCCGGTCGCCGTGTGCGCCATCGTCGGGGCGCGCCTGTACCACGTGATCGACCAATGGCTGTACTACCGCGACCACCTCGTGGCCATCGTGCTGCCGCCCTACAGCGGTCTGGGGTTGTATGGCGGCATCGCCGGCGCCGTGGTGGGCATCACGTGGTACGCCCACCGACGACGCATCCCGCTGTGGCAGGCGCTGGACGTGGTGGTGCCCGGGACGCTCTTCGCGCAGGCGATCGCGCGCTGGGGCAACTTCTTCAACCAGGAGCTGTATGGCCCGCCCACGGACCTGCCCTGGGGCATCACCATCGATTGCGCGCACCGCATCCCTGTCGCTGACTGCGCGCTGCGGCCAGACCTGCCAGCGGCCACGACCGGGTTCCATCCGCTGTTCCTGTACGAGTCGCTGTGGACCGCGCTCGGCGGCATGATCGCGCTGTGGCTTGCGCGGCGGCCTGCGGGACGGCTGCGGGACGGTGACCTGGCGTCGTTCTGGATGGTCTGGTACGGCGGCGGTCGCCTCGTCCTCGAGACCTTCCGGGTGGGCTGGGACTGGACCGTCCTCGGTGTGCCCACCGCGATGCTCATCGGTGCCGTGCTCGTGGCAGTGGGTGTGACCTCGGCGGCGGTGCGCCACCGAGGTCACCCTGCCCCGCCCTCGGTGGCGGGCTGAGAGACCTCAGTCGTCGGGGAACATCGCGATGAGCTGGACCGGTCCTTGCCTCTGCGAGCCCTTGCCGTTGAGCACCAGGAAGTCGGTCAGCCCATCGCGATCATGGTCGATGGCGGTCAACGACTCCGCCGATCCGCCGATGATGCCAGGGGTCTTGAGTCGCTGGAAGCCGCGTCCATCCCCCCATTGCGCAACAGGAGGTCCGGCCGCTGGGTCGTGGAGGAGCCCTGGACGACATACAGGTCCCTGTCACCGTCACCATCGACGTCACCGATCGCGACGGCCACCCCGTTGGTGAGGGCACGGGTGTAGGCCAGCTCGTAGCGCTTGCCACGTGGGAGGTGGACGCGCAGCTGGCGGCTGGCCACCTGGACCAGGTCCGGCCGGCGGTCGCCGTCCATGTCCCCGATCGCGACATCCAGCGCCCGAGCACGTGGGATGCCCGACGCGGCAGTGATATCGACCAGCCGTCCGCGCACGTTGCGCAGCAGCCGCAGCCCGTAGCCGCCGGGCCGGTCCGACCGAGCGCACAGCACGATATCCTGCCAGCCATCGCGGTCGAGGTCGGCCGCCCGGATGCAGTCGGCACCCGAGCCGATGTCGAAGCCGGTCACGCTGCGTGACCGGTAGCCGTCGCCACCCGGGTTGGCCAGGACGTGGTGGCGGGAGCGGATCCCGTCGGGTCGATCCGGCCGGTCGGCCACGAACAGGCCGGCGAACGCGTCGTGGTCGAAGGACGTGGCCAGCCGGCCGCGTCCGAGGGGATCGGCGGCGCCCAGCTCCACCGACCGGTCGATGAAGGTGCCGTCGGCCCGCTGGAGCATCAGCTCGTCGACCTGGAGGCCCGCGCCGCGGGAGGCGCCGATCGCGCAATAGAGGTCCATCCGCCCGTCGGCGTTCGCGTCGCCGGCCGTGCAGCCATGCCGGTCACGGTCACGGAACACCGCCTCCGAGGTGCGGAACCGCCCCTCGTCGTTGAGGACCAGCCAGCCCGTCCCGGAGTGACGCCCGATGAACAGGTCGGGCCACCTGTCATCGTCGAAGTCGGCCCGGACCGCGCCGTAGGTGCTGGTCGTCCGCGTGAGGCCGGCCTTCGTCGTCCGATCGCGGGCGACCACGGCCCGGGGACCGGCTGCGGGTCGTGGCGCCGCCGCCGGCCGCCGGTCGGCAGTGGGGGTGGGCTTGGGCGAGGGCGTGGGCTCCGGCTCGGACTCGGACTTGGGCTCGGGCGTGGGCTCCGGCTCGGACTCGGACTCGGACTTGGGCTCCGGCTCGGACTCGGACTTGGGCTCGGGCGTGGGCTCCGGCCCGGACTCGGACTTGGGCTCCGGCTCGGGCGAATGTTCGTCAGCGTCCGGTGGATGGCCCGCGGCCAGTGTCCGCGTGCTCGGCGCAGGATCGGCGAGCACGGCGGCGCCGCTGGTCATCGCGCGGCTCGGTGTGCCCAAGGCACTCGGTCGGTCAGGCCCAGGACGGACCCATGCGGCCAGCGAGCGGGTGGTCCGCGACCCCACGACCACGACACGCCCGTCCGGCAGGGCCGTCAGGTCCCGGAGGTCCACGGCCCCCAGCGACTCGGGTGCCCGCTCCACGAACCATGCCCCCTGCAGGCGTCGAGCCGTGAAGCCGCGCCAGCCGCCAGCCTCGGCGTCCCAGCGCGTCCCCGACACCATCGGCCGGCCAGCTGTGTCGACCGTCACGCCACGCAGGATGGCGATCGGGCTCCCGAGTCCCGACAGGTCCTCCCGTCGCCAGCGTGTCCCGGTCCAGCGCTGGACCGTCGCTCGATACCGACCTCCGGCGACCCGATACCCACGGCCCACACGTCGCCCCCGGTGCCGACCGCGACGTCCAGCAGGCCACCCTCCGAACCGGCGTCCGCGGGTTGCTGGGTCCGCCAGCGTGACCCGTTCCACCGGCTGATGTACGGCCTGGGCGTCCTTGACCTGGCGGTCCAGCCCACTGCCCATGCGCGAGTCGATCGGCCCTCCACGCACAGCAGCGCCCCGGTGGCGCCCGAGGGGATGCTCGGGGTGCTCACCACCCATCGACCATCGACCAGGCGTGCCGCGAGGGGTCGCTGGCCCTGGGGGACGAGACGGTAGCCCACGGCCCACGTGGCGTCCAGTGCGGGTGCGCGGATGGCGGTCAGGGCGCCGGGAGGCCTCGATCGGGTCCACGCTCCAGTCGATGCCGTCCCAGCGTGCCGCGAAGGGCTCGTGGACATCCTCGGAGGCGCCGCTGGATCGCCACCCGACGACCTGCACCAGGGAATCCGATCGGACCACGGACGCGAGCGACACACGCGGCCAGCGGGAGTCGATGTCGGACCATCCGACCTCGCATGCCGGGGCGTCGGGTGGGAGCACCTGGCCGGCCGCGGCCGCCGACACCTCTCGTGCAGCACGGCCCACCGGGACCGGGACGGCGAGGGCAAGGATCAGCACGAGGACCGTTGCGCGCAGCCCGAGCCGCGCTCGGGACTGCGGCATGGAGCCACGATACCCCGACCGATCGGTTCGTCCGGTCGGACCGGGCCTGCTGCGCCGAGACCGTCCTGTCACGAGCGTCTGGCCGGGCTCCGACCAGGAGTCCTACACTCCGCGCACGATGGAGTACGCCGATTCGATCCTCGACCTCGTGGGCGAGACGCCCCTCGTGCGCCTGTCTCGTGTCACGCGGGATCTCGGGCCCGCCGAGCTCCAGCCACTCGTCCTGGCCAAGCTGGAGATGCTCAACCCGGGCGGCTCCGTCAAGGACCGCATCGGGCTGCCCATGATCGAGGCGGCCGAACGGGCAGGGCTGCTCCGGCCGGGCGGCACCATCATCGAGCCCACGAGTGGCAACACCGGCCATGGGTTGGTCATCGCGGCCGTGCGCAAGGGGTACCGCTGCATCTTCGTGATGGCCGACAAGCAGTCGAAGGAGAAGCAGGACCTGCTCCGGGCGTATGGCGCGGAGGTGGTGCTGTGCCCCACGAACGTGCCACCCGAATCACCGGAGAGCTACTACTCGGTGGCACGCAGGCTCGCCCGCGATATCCCGGGCGCCTTCCAGCCCGACCAGTACCACAACCTCGAGAACCCCGCGGCGCACGAGCGCACGACTGGGCCCGAGATCTGGCGCCAGACCGAGGGTCGTGTGACCCACGTCGTGGTCGCGTCAGGCACGGGCGGCACGATCAGCGGCGTGGGCCGGTCGCTCAAGGCGCAGGATCCGTCGATCACCGTCGTGGGTGCCGATCCGGAAGGCAGCGTCCTGTCCGGGGACACGCCTCGCCCGTATCTCACGGAGGGCGTGGGCGAGGACTTCTTCCCGGGCACCTACGACCCGACCGTCGTCGACCGGTGGGTGCGGGTGTCCGACGCGGATGCCTTCGCGGCCGCGCGACGCCTCACACGCGAGGAGGGCATCCTCGCGGGCGAGTCCTCTGGCACGGCGCTCGTCGCAGCCCTGTCCGTGGGCCTGGAGCTCGCGCAGCAGCCCGACGGCCGCGACAAGGTCGTGGTGGTGATGCTTCCCGACGGCGGTCGCTCGTACCTGTCCAAGCTCTACGACGACGAGTGGATGCGCAAGAACGGCCTCATGGGCAGTGGCGCCGGCAGGGACCGGGTGCGGGACGTGCTCGCCGGGCGCCACCATGGCCCCGAGCTGCCGCCGGTCGTGCTCGCACGTACCACGGACCGGGTCCAGGCCGCCATCGAGACGCTCCAGCGCTGGGGCATCAGCCAGATGCCCGTCACCGAGCGCGACGACGACGCGGTCGAGGGCATCGTGGGCTCCGTCGACGAGAAGCAGCTGCTCGACCGCGTGTTCCGTGACCCGACGACCGTGGATCGCACCGTGGGCGAGGTGATGGGCCGTCCGCTGCCCCTCATCGACCTCGACGCCTCGCTCGACGAGGCGTTCGACACGCTCTCCAGCGGGGTCTCTGCGCTCATCGGGGTGCACGGCGGGCGTCCCGCGGGCGTGGTGACCAAGCTCGACCTGCTGGAGCACATCGCGCACCTCGGTCGCCCGCACGCCTGAACCCGGGTCGTCTCGACGCGCCTGCGCGATCGCGCGCCACGAGCCCGCTGGCTCCGGGCGGGTGGTAGCATCCCCAGAACACCCTCGGCGTGACCGGTTCGCAACCGTCCAGCGCCGAGCACACCGTCACGGACTGTGGAAGCCGACTCCGACATCGGACGCCGATGTCCCACGCGCGGCCGGTCCGGGGGACCTTGGTGCGGCACGACCCGCCGCGCCCCTCCGGAGGCTGCCGATGCCCGCGTCGCCCACCGCAACCGAGCCGACCCCGCTGACCGAGCTGGGTCGCGAGCGCCTTGTGAACCTCTCCGTGCCGGAGCTCTACGAGCACGCGGCACGCACCGCGGAGGGGGTCATCGCCCAGGGCGGACCGCTCCTGGTCCGCACCGGCCGGCACACGGGCCGATCACCCAGGGACAAGTACACGGTCGACGTGGGGGACGCGCACGAGGGCGTCTGGTGGGGTGGCTTCAACCAGCCCATCAGCGAGGAGCGATACGACGCCCTGCGCCAGCGCATGGTCGACCACCTGGCCACTCGTCGGGTGTACGTCCGGGACTGCTATGTGGGCGCCCACCCACGATGGCGTCGATCCGTGCGGGCGTACACCGAGACCGCCTGGGCGAGCGTGTTCTGCTCCAACCTCTTCCGCATCCCGCCGGCCGAGGACCTGGCGTCCTTCCAGCCTGACTTCACCATCGTGGACGCACCCAGCTTCAAGGCCGACCCGGCACGCGATGGCGTCAATAGCGAGACGGTGATCCTGGTCCATCTCGGCCGCCAGGAGATCCTCATCGGTGGCACCGAGTACGCGGGCGAGATGAAGAAGGGTGCCTTCGGCATCCTCAACTACCGATTGCCTGACGAGGGCGTGCTGCCCATGCACTCCTCGGTGAACGTGGGCGCGGATGGCCGGTCGGCCGTCTTCTTCGGGCTCTCGGGCACTGGCAAGACGACACTCTCGGCCGACCCGCATCGGACGCTCATCGGTGACGACGAGCATGGCTGGGGCCCGGATGGGCTGTTCAACGTCGAGGGCGGCGGCTACGCCAAGACGATCCGGCTGTCACACGTCTACGAGCCCGACATCTATTCCACGACCCGCCGCTTCGGGACCATCCTGGAGAACGTGGTCATCGACCCGGTCACGCGGGTCCTCGACCTCGACTCCGAGCAGCTCACCGAGAACACCCGTGCGGCGTTCCCGCTCGACTTCATCAGCAACAGCTCCGAGACCGGCATGACAGGCCATCCGTCGGCGGTCATCTTCCTGACCGCTGATGCGTTCGGCGTGCTGCCGCCCATCTCCCGTCTCAGCCGTGACCAGGCGCTGTACCACTTCATCAGCGGCTACACCGCGAAGCTGGCCGGCACCGAGGTCGGTGTCCAGGAGCCCACCGCCACCTTCTCGACCTGCTTCGGCGCCCCCTTCATGCCCCGTCACCCCGCCATCTATGCGCAGATGCTGGGCGAGCGCCTGGACCAGCACGATGTGCCGGTGTGGCTCGTGAACACGGGCTGGACAGGCGGGCCGCACGGTGTGGGCCATCGCATGAACATCCAGCAGACCCGGGACATGGTCCGGGCCGCGCTCGATGGCGCGCTGCGGGACGTGCCGACGGTGACCGACCCGATCTTCGGCGTCGAGGTACCGACCGCCGTCCCCAACGTGCCCACCGACGTGCTCACGCCCCGTGCCACGTGGTCGGATGGCGACGCCTATGACGCCCAGGCCCGCAGGCTCTCGGCGATGTTCGCGGAGAACTTCCAGCGCTTCGCGGGACGGGTGCCCACCGAGATCGCGGAGGCGGGCCCTCGAGGCTGAGCTCGCGTCAGGCGCTGAACGAGAGCAGCGCGGCGAGCGCGAAGCCGAGCGCGGTCGCGAGGCCCACGGCGCGACCACCGACCCGGTATGCCTCCGGCATCATCGATTCGGCGAGCATCGCGATGATGGCGCCGGCCGCGAAGGTCTGGACCGAGGCGACCACCTCGGCGCCGGCGTCGTGCAGCAGCAGGAATCCGAGCCCGGCCGCGACGCCACTCGCGAGGACCACGACCGTCCACAGCGCGAGGATCCGTCGCCGGGGCATGCCATCGGCCGCCAGGTCCGCGGAGGCGCCGATCGCCTCGGGGATGTTGGAGATGAGCACCGCAGCGAGGATGGGCACGCTGACCCCGGCCCCACCTACCAGGGACAGGCCCAGGACGAGGGATTCCGGGATCCCGTCGAGCACCGCGCCCAGGACGATGGCCGGTCCCTGTGATCGTTCCCCGCGTCCCCCACCCGCCCGCGACAACACCTCGCTGCCGGTGAAGAACGTGAGCGCCCCGGCGGCGAAGCCGATGGCGATGAGGGGTGATCCGAGGTCCTGCTGGAGCGCGTCCCCCACCAGCTCGTAGGCGACGGCGCTCATCAGCACGCCAGCACCGAACGCCAGCACCAGGCCCTGGAGGCGTTCCGGCACGCGGACCACGAAGGTGATGAGCGCACCCAGGAGCAGGGAGGCGGCTGCGACCGCACCCCACCACATCGCGTCGAGCATCGAGGGATGCTACGCCGGTGCCGTCATCCGACGTACATCGATCGGGACCCACGTCCATGGCGCAGCGGATGTGTGATGGCCCAGGCTCGCGTCCATGGACCCGATGGACACGCACCAGGCGCCACCTCTGACCGCGGATGCGCACGCCACCACGCTGCAGGCGCCGCCTCGGGTCGAGCGCTTCCTGCGGACCGAGGAGGTGCTCTGGCTGTCGACGTTCGGCACGGATGGGTTCCCGGGGCTGGTCCCGCTCTGGTTCAGCTGGGACGGGAGCGCGATCCGGGTCGTGAGCAAGCCCCACGCCGAGAAGGTCACGGACCTGCGTGCCGACCCGCGCGTGATGGTGGCGCTCGGGGATGCCGAGGCGGACTTCGACGTGGGCCTCATCGAGGCTCGGGCGGAGATCCTCGACACACCGGCGGGCGACTTCCTGCCGGAGTCGCACTGGCGCAAGTACGCGAGCGATCTCGCGTCCATCGGCCTCGGCCGCGAGGAGTACCTGCGGACCTACAGCCAGTCGATCCGCATCGTGCCGATCCGCTACCTGGGCTGGCGCGGCCGCAGCCGGCCGACGGCATTGGCCGCCCGCCGCTGTGATGCCCCAGGTCGGGCGTCGGCGCTGGCGGTCAGCGGCGCCTGACGTCCGGGCGCTCCCGACCGCCGCTCGCACGCGGGGATGGACCCGCTCGTCGTGTCATCAGCGGGCGCCGTGGCCGGCCCAGGTCATCCGGGCGGGAAGCGGTCCCAGCCGCCGATGACGATGGCGTGTGACCGATCCATCGATCCATCGATCCATCGATCGAGCGCGGACCACGCGCTCAGCCTGGTCGTCGGCCGACGTGGAGTGTCACGATGCCCATCGACATGGGTGTCCAGCGCACCGGCGAGAGCCCGACCCCGCGCATGATGGCGGCGATGCGCTCGGGGTCCGGATAGTCCTGTGTGCTCGCCACGAGGTAGGAGTAGGCATTCGGTTGTCCTACGAGACGGCCGATGATGGGCACGGCTCGATCGAACCAGGCCTGGGCCGCCTGGGCGATCCGGTTGGCGGGTCGCGCGATCTCGAGACACACCACACGCCCTCCCGGCCGCACCACCCGGCGCATCTCCGCGAAGCCCTGGGCGTAGTCGTGGAGGTTGCGCATCCCGAAGCAGATCGTGGCCACATCCGCGGACCCGTCGTCGATCGGCAGCGCGAGCGCATCACCCTGCATGAACGACAGGCCAGGCGCGTCGGCGTGACGCTCGCGTGCCACCGCGAGCATGCCCTCGGAGAAGTCGATGCCCGTGACATGACCACCCGGCCGCGCCGCCCGCCACAGGTCGGCCGCCACCTTGCCCGTGCCGGTCGCGACGTCGATCGCGGTGCCGCCGGGCCGGAGTCCCGCGACCCGGATCACGCGCCGCCGCCAGAACGGCTCCTGGAACCCCGAGATCGCCAGGTTCATGGGGTCATAGACGCCGCTGATGGTGTCGAACATGCTCCGGATGCGCTCCGGGGCGACCTCGTTGCCATGGCTCATGGGGTGTGCTCCTGGTGTCGGTGGCGGAGCCCGGATCGGGCGCCGAGGTCACGGATGGCGTCGGCGATGATGCTCGGGCGACGGGTCGGAGCGCCGTGCCCCAGGCCGTCGATGCGCTGGACCCGCACGCCGGGCACGCGCCCAGCGAGCGCATCCGCCACGGCACCATAGGGCCCCCGATCACGGGACCCGATGCCGATCTCGACGACGACGGTGATGGTCGCCAGGCCGTCCGGGTCGAACCCGAGCAGCGCGGCGTCCGCCACAGCCCCGCGCCCCT
>CAZYTQ010000012.1:0-3033 GCA_964650135.1 uncultured Anaerolineaceae bacterium
GCGTCAGGACGAGCTGGCGCCGGTGGCGATCTCGATCATCTCGCGGGTGATGTTGGCCTGGCGCACCTTGTTGTAGGTGAGCGTCAGGTCCTCGATGAGCTCCTGGGCATTGTCCGTGGCGCTGCGCATCGCGACCATCTTGGCCGACCACTCGCTCGCGGTGAGCTCCAGGACGGCCTGATAGATGCGCGTCGCGACATAGCGCGGCAGCAGCTGCTCGAGGACCGCGGCAGGGCTGGGCTCGAACAGGAACTGGTGTCCGGGGATGCCCTCCGTGTCCTGGGCGGGCTCGATGGGCAGCAGTCGCTCCGTGTCGGGTCGCTGGACCAGCGTGGAGACGAACGTGGGATGGATGAGGTCGACCGTCGCGTACGTGCCGTTGAGGAAGTCGTCCGTGATGAGCCGCGCCAACGGCAGCACGTCCGCGAAGGTGGGCCGATCACCATAGCCCTCGAAGGCCGCCGCGATGGGCACACCCCCGCGGCGCATGGCGGCATTGCCCTTCCGACCCACGGTCACCACGCGCAGCTCGCCGGTGCTCTCGGCGATGGTGCGGGCCGCGAAGCGGATGGTGTTCGTGTTGAGCGATCCCGCGAGGCCGCGGTCGGTCGTGAACAGCACCAGGAGCCGGGTGCCGCCCTCCGCGCGCCGGAGCAGCGGATGCTCCTCGGCGTCCAGGACGGAGGCGACGTCCGCGAGGACCTCGTCCAGCTTGTCCCGGTAGGGGCGCGACTGGAGCGTCGCATCCTGGGCACGCTTGAGCTTGGACGCGGCCACGAACTGCATCGCCCGGGTGATCTGCTTGATGTTCTTGACCGAGCCGATGCGGCGTCGGATCTCGCGCTGGCTGGGCACTGGGCCTCCTGGTCGGACGACGAGGGCCGGGCGACCGTGTCACGGGTCGCGCCGGATCAGGCCGTGAACGTCTCCTTGAAGTCCGTGGCCGCCGAGCGCAGCGCGCTCACGACCTCGTCCGTGAGCTCCGGACGCTCCGCGAGCGACTGGAGGACCTGGGGCTGCTCGGTCTCGAGGAAGCGGTAGAAGCGCTGCTCGAAGTCCTTGATGCGACCCGTGGGGACGTCATCGAGGAAGCCGTTGGTGACCACCCACAGGATGGCCACCTGCTTCTCGACCGTGAGCGGCTGGTACTGGGGCTGCTTGGTGACCTCGGAGATCTTCTCGCCTCGGGTGAGCTGGTCGCGGGTCGCCTTGTCCAGATCGGACGCGAACTGGGCGAACGCCGCCAGCTCGCGGTACTGGGCGAGGTCCAGCTTGAGCGGCCCGGCCACCTTGCGCATCGCCTTGGTCTGGGCCGCGGAACCCACGCGCGAGACCGAGATGCCCACGTTGAGCGCGGGCCGCTGGCCGGCGTTGAAGAGGTCCGTCTCGAGGAACAGCTGGCCGTCCGTGATGGAGATGACGTTCGTCGGGATGTACGCCGACACGTCACCGGCCTGTGTCTCGATGATGGGCAGCGCCGTCAGCGATCCGCCGCCGTTGTCCGCGTTGAGCCGCGCGGCGCGCTCCAGCAGCCGGCTGTGGAGATAGAACACGTCACCGGGGTACGCCTCGCGGCCGGGTGGCCGGCGCAGCAGCAGCGACATCTCGCGATAGGCCCAGGCGTGCTTGGTCAGGTCGTCGTAGACGCACAGCGCGTCCTTGACCAGCGTGCCGCCCACATCGACACCGTTCTCCATGATCTCCTCGCCGATCGCGGCACCCGCGTAGGGGGCGAGATACTGGAGGGCGGCGGGATCCTCGGCACCCGCGAGGACCACGACCGTGTGGTCCATGGCGCCGTGCTGCTCGAGGATGGCGACCACCTTCGCGACCGTGGACAGCTTCTGCCCGATGGCCACGTAGACGCAGATGACGCCCTTGCCCTTCTGGTTGATGATCGTGTCGATGGCCACGGCGGTCTTGCCCGTCTGGCGGTCGCCGATGATGAGCTCGCGCTGGCCACGGCCGATGGGGATGAGCGCGTCGATCGCCTTGATGCCGGTCTGGAGGGGCGTGTCCACCGACTTGCGGGTGATGACACCCGGTGCCACGCGCTCCACGGGCCGCATGGCGGTCGCCGTGATGGGGCCCTTGTCATCGAGAGGACGGCCGAGCGGATCCACGACCCGGCCGATGAGCGCCGCACCCACGGGGATCTCGACCACGGAGCCCGTGGTCTTGACCGTGTCGCCCTCCTTGATCTGGGTGTAGTCACCCAGGATCACGGCACCGACGGTCTCCTCCTCGAGGTTGAGCGCCATGCCCCGCACGCCACCCGGGAACTCGAGGAGCTCCGAAGCGAGCGCGCCGTCCAGGCCATAGATGCTGGCGATGCCGTCGCCGACCGCCACCACCGTGCCGACGGAGCGGTTCTCGACGCCCGCATCGAAGTGCTCGATGGTGGACCTGATGATCTCGGTGATGTCGTCCGAGCGGATGGCCATGTGGATCCCCTTGGTGCCGGTGGTGCGGTGGTGTCGAGTGTCAGATGGCGCCCGCGGCGAGGCGGGTGCGGAGCCGTTCCAGGCGGCCCCGGACGCTGCCGTCGATGAGCCGGTCGCCGATGCGCACCTGGACGCCGCCGAGGAGGGAGGCGTCGACGTGCAGGTCCAGCTGGACCGTGCCGCCCGTGGTGGAGGCGAGACGCTGGCTGATGGCCGTCACCTCCTGCTCCGAGAGCGGAGCGGCGCTCGTCACGATCGCCTTGACGATGCCGGCGCGCTGGTCGTGCAGTCGCCGCAGCTCGGCCGCGACGTGGGGCAGCAGCTCGATCCGGCCACGCCGGACGAGCAGCAGCACGAGGTTCCGGGGGCCGCCCGTGACCTCGTCGCCAAGGACCCGCTCCGCGACGCGGCGGCGGTCCGCGAACGGGATGGCCGGATCCGCCAGGACACGCATCAGGTCCGCGGCCGACAGCCGCTCGCTGGCGCGCTCCACGGCCGCGACCCAGTCACCGAGGCTGCCGTCCCGATCGGCGATCTGGGTGGCCGCCTCTGCGTAACGGCGAGCGGTGCTCCGGGGGGTGGGCATGGC
>CAZYTQ010000012.1:3043-14544 GCA_964650135.1 uncultured Anaerolineaceae bacterium
GGCCTAGTTCCGCTCGGCGGTGCCGGCGCTGGGCGCGGTCACCTGGGCGAGGAACTCGTCCACCAGCCGACGCTCGCGATCCGTGGACATCGTCTCCCCCACCACCCGGCCAGCGGCCTGGAGGGCGAGATCGGCGACCTGGCCACGCACCTCGGAGACGGCGCGCTGGCGCTCCGCCTCGATGTCCGCGACGGCCTGCTCCCGAAGCCGGTCGATGTCGGCTCGCGTCTCCGCGACGCCCTGCTCGCGTGCCTCGTCGGCGGCCTTCTGGGCACGCACGATGATGTCGTTCGCCTCGCGGCGCGCCTCGGCGAGGATCGCCTGGCGCTGGTCGGCGGCGGTCTCCCGATCACGTCGGGCGGCGTCCGCATCCTGGAGCCCCTGCTCGATGCGGTCCCGGCGCTCGCTGAGCTGTCTTGCGACGGGCTTGAGGGCCAGCTTCCATGCGATCAGGAAGAAGACCAGGAAGTTGAGCGCGCTGACGATGATCCAGAACACGTTGATCTGGAACCCGGCAGCCTCCTCCCCGGCCTCGGCGGCGAACACCAAGGCATCCCGGGCGACACCACCGGCGACCGCGAACAACTCCACGATGCGTTACTCCCTGGTGCCCGGCTCAGCTGCCGCCGAGGAAGATCGCGAGCAGGCCGACGACCACCGCCAGCACGCCCAGGCCTTCCGCGAACGCGGCGAGGATGATGGCGAGGCCGCGGATCTGGCCTGCGGCGTCAGGATTGCGGCCGATGGCGCTGGCCGCCATGCCGCCCAGGATCCCGATGCCGATGCCCGGCCCGATGACGCCGAGGGCGGCCAGGCCCGCGCCGATGTTTTCCATGTCCGAAGATCCCTCCTTGGGGTGATCCCGGGCAGCGCCCGGTGTGTGGCCGTGGGTGGAGCGGCTAGTGGGCCGCGACAGCTTGGGGATGATGGGTGGCGTCGTGCACCGCCTCCATGCCTTCGTGGCCCAGCTCACCCTCTTCGTGGTGATGGGACTCGACGGCGGCGACGGTGAACATGAGCGCGAGGGTGCTGAAGATGAGTGCCTGCACGAAGTTGAGCATCACCTCGAGGCCATACAGGGCGACGGGCACGATGGCGACGGTGATCGCGGTGACCACGCCCAGCGCGACCTCACCGCCATAGATGTTGCCGAAGAGTCGCATCGAGAGCGTGAGCGGCTTGACGAACTCGAGCATCAGCTCCACGAGCCCCACGAACATGGCGATGAGTCCCGCGCCGATGCCCTGTCGGAACTCGTACACCGGGAAGAACTTGCCGGCATAGCCCTTGAAGCCCAGCCGGCGGAAGCCCTCCACATGGAACGTGAAGAACGCGACGAGCGCCAGGCCGATGGTCACGTTCACGTCGCTGGTCGGCGCGCGCAGCCCGTCCACGCGTCCCACGAACGGCAGGAGTCCGCTCCAGTTGAAGCACAGGATGAGGATGAAGAAGCAGGCGAACAGCGGTACGTAGCGAGCGGCCGCAGCACCGCCCATGCCGCGCGCGAACCCCTCCAGCGACTCCAGGGACCACTCGATGAAGTTCTGCAGCCGGCCCGGCACCGCGGCTCGACCGCGGGTCATCAGGACAAGGCCGATGAGCACCAGGATCGTGATCACCATCATCGTGAACAGGGAGTCCGTGATGCTGACCTCGGCCGAGATCATCTCGCCGCTGCCGTGGCCCCCGTCAGGAGTCCAGATGACGTGGGGCGCGGGCAGGTGGAGGGTGCTCTCCACGAAACAGGCGGGGAAGGGACAGTCCGTGGTGCCCTGCTGGTTCAGCGGCGGGAAGACCGTGAACGCGGCGATGTCGAGGATGATGACGATCGGGATGAGGTACCAGAGCACGCTCCGCCGCTTGCGGGGCGCGGGCGTCTGACCTACCGGGACCGCCGCCTCAGCCGCGGCGTGCTCGCTTGACACGCGTACTCCATGCACTGGCTCACGGCCGGCTGGCCGGGCTCGTCAGTCGTCTTCGTCCAGTCGCTTCAGGAACCTGGTGATGAGGCGATAGTCCGCCACCGCCCCCAAGGACGCGCCACCGAGGAACCCGGCAGCAACGAACAATGGGTTCGTGTCCAGCTGCTGGTCCAGCCAGTGACCCGCCAATGCACCGACCAAGGTCGTCACGAAGAGGACGAGTCCGATCTCCGTGAAGAGCGCGAGATATCCGAGCGCTCCCGCGTGACCGTCCATCAGGCGCGGTCGAGGCGAGCGGAGTATATCAGCAGGTCCCACGCGACGCGACGTCTCATCGGACCGGTCTCGTGCGATGACCCTGGGTACCCGTCGGGGCGCTCGACGCGGACCCGTTCGAAGCGGCTCCCGAGGCGGTCGGCGTGCTGCCGGGATCGTCCGCGGCCTGCGCATCGGCTCGTTCGGGCTCGTCCGGGTAGCTCCGGGCATCGAGCGCTTCGCGGGTGCGTCGGGTGAGCAGGTAGAGCACCAGGCCGCCACCGATGACCACGCCCAGGAACGCGTACAGCGGGATCGCGCCCGACGACGCGAGGACGAGACCGCTGAGGCCCAGCAGGATGCAGATGGCGTAGATGAGCAGGACCGCGCCTCGATGGCTGAGCCCGAGGTCGAGCAATCGATGGTGCAGATGGCCTCGGTCCGGTTCGAAGGGTGAGACGCCGGACGCCACGCGTCGGATGATGATCCAGAAGGTATCGATGATGGGGACGCCCAGGATGAGCAGCGCCACCGCGACCTTGGCGGTGCCCAGGATCGACAACACGGCCAGGGCATAGCCCACGGCCATCACCCCGGCCGTGCCGATGAAGATCCGCGCAGGGTGGAAGTTCCAGGGCAGGAACCCCGCCAGCGACCCAGCCAGCACCGCGCACAGCAGCGCCACCATGGGCTCGATGGGCGCCGAGATGACGCTGATGATGCCCAGGGTCACCGCGGCGATGAGCGACACACCCGTCGACAGCCCATCGAGACCGTCGATCCAATTGATGCAGTTGATCATGCCCACGACCCACAGCGCGGTCAGGATGGCGGGCACCGGCTGGATCGTGGTCGTACCCAGCTCGAACTGGAACGCCGTCAGGAACTCCAGGTTGGCACCGCCAAAGGCCGCGCCGAGCACCTGGAAGGGATTGGCGATCTGGGTGAACAGGATGCCGCCCAGCAGCGCGACCACGGCCAGGGCCAGCTGACCCAGGAACTGGTAGCGCGCCCGGATCTGCCAGCGGTCGTCGACGAACCCGAAGATCATCGCGAGGATGACGCCCCCGAAGAGCGCCGCCAGCTGCTGGTCGCCGACGCGCACGGCCTGGTTGGGCAGCACCGCCACCGCGGGCAGCTCGAACGGGAAGCGGTCCCGACCGATGGCCACGACGGCGACGCCCACGAGCACGAACGTGGTGCCCACCGCGAGACCGCCCAGCCGGGCGATCGGTCGACGGTGGACCCGGCGCTCCGAGTCGGGCAGGTCGATGGCACCCACCGCGCCCGCCAGCCGGATGGCGACCGGGGTGAGCAGCAGCCCCACGACCGCGGCGATGCCGAAGGCGAGGACCAGGAACAGGACCAGGTCCGTGGTCATGACCACGCGTGACCCCGGCAGCGGCACCGCCGGATCAGGGCAGGCCCGGGACCGGGAACCGGGCGCAGATGTCGCGGACCTCGTCACGCACGGCCGCGAGCTCGCGCTCGTCGTCGCGGCCCGTCAGCGTGCGCACGATCAGCCGACCGACGTGATGCATCTCCTCGACGCCGAAGCCGCGCGTGGTGACGGCCGGCGAGCCGACACGGATGCCCGAGGCCGTGTTGGGCGGCAGCGGATCGAACGGGATGGCGTTCTTGTTGACCGTGATGCCCACCTCGTCGAGCAACCGCTCGGCCTCCTTGCCCGTGACACCCAGGGGCGTCACGTCCACGAGCATCAGGTGGTTGTCGGTCCCCCCCGAGACGAGGCTCGCGCCGAGTCCCGAGAGCGTCTCCGCGAGCGCCTGGGCGTTCTCGGTGGTGCGTCGCTGATCCACTCGGAAGTCCTCTTCGAGCGCCAGCTTGAAGGCGACCGCCTTGGCGGCGATGACGTGCATCAGGGGTCCGCCCTGGATCCCCGGGAAGACGGCCTTGTCCACCGCCGACGCGAGACCGGACCGCGCGAACGTGACACCGCCGCGTGGCCCCCGAAGGGTCTTGTGCGTCGTCGTGGTCACCAGGTCCGCATGCGGGAAGGGGCTGGGGTGCAGCCCGGCCGCGACCAGCCCCGCGATATGTGCCATGTCCACGAACAGCAGCGCGTCCACGTCATGCGCGATGGCGGCCATCCGCTCGAAGTCGATGATCCGGGGATAGGCGCTGGCGCCCGCCACGATCATGCGTGGCCGGACCTCTCGTGCCTGGACGGACAGCGCGTCGTAGTCGATGCGGGCGTCGCTCTCGTGGACCCCGTACGCGTGGACCTCGTACAGCTTGCCCGAGAAGTTGAGGGCCATGCCGTGGGTCAGGTGGCCGCCATGCGCGAGGCTCATGCCCAGGATCCGGTCACCCGGCGTGAGCACCGAGAAGTAGGCCGCCATGTTCGCCTGGGCTCCGGAGTGAGGCTGGACGTTCACGTGCTCCGCACCCGGGAACAGCGCGAGGGCTCGCTCCTGGGCCAGCCGTTCGACCACGTCCACGAACTCGCAGCCACCGTAGTAGCGCTTGCCCGGCAGGCCTTCCGCGTACTTGTTGGTGAGCCATGTGCCCTGTGCCTCGAGCACGGCCGGCATCACGTAGTTCTCGCTCGCGATGAGCTCGATCTTCCAGCGCTGCCGCTCGCCCTCGCGCAGGATCGCGTCCCAGACCTCCGGGTCGGCCTCGGCCAGCGGGGCGAGCGCGGCCGACGGGCTGGCGATGGCGGTCATGGGGTCCTCCTCGTCGGTCGGGGCGCCGTCGGGGCCAGTGTACCCGCGTCGGGGTCGGTCGCCGGCGGAGCGGGCGGCTCGGCGACGGCTGGCGCTCCCATCACCCGATCGCCGCAGCGAGGGCCACCGCGTCGAGGGCGCCCGTGCGCAGCACCCTGAGCGTGTCCTGGTCGTCGAGCGCGACCACGGTCGAGGGCGTGCCGCCCCGCACCGGGCCATCGTCCAGCACCAGGGCGAGCGATGACCCGACGCTGGCCACCAGCTCGGCAGCCGTGTGTGCCTCGGGCTCGCCACTGAGGTTCGCGGAGGTGACCGCGAGTGGTCCCAGGCGGCGCGCCAGGGCCCGCGGCACCGCGTGGTCGGGCAATCGGATGCCGAGCGTGGACCGCCCACCGGTGAGCGACCGCGGCAGGGTCACGCCATCCCGGAGTGGCAGGACCACGGTCAAGGCGCCCGGCCAGAAGCGGTCGGCAAGGCGGCGCGCGGCCACCGACACGCGCACCAGGTGGGTGACCTGGTCGAGGCTGTCCACCAGGAGCGCGATGCCCTTGCCCTCGTCCCGGCGCTTGGCGACGATGAGCGCCTCGAGCGCTGGCGCCGACGGCAGCACCCCGATGCCATAGACGGTCTCGGTGGGGATACCCACGATGCCGCCCGCCGCGAGCGCCTCGGCCGCGGCGTCGAGCCCATCCGCGCCGGTCGCCGGGAGGACGAGCGGCGTGGTCACCGAGGCGCCCCGACGGCCACCACGCGCTCATGGCCCGCGAGGTCCGCGTGGGTGCGCACCGACCAGCCGGGCATGAGGCGTGCCACGAGGTCCGTCACGACCGGCGCCTGACCGGCGCCCACCTCCAGGAGCGCCAGCCCACCCGGCACCAGGCTCGCTGGCAGGCCATCCAGCAGCCGCGTGACGAGCGTCAGGCCATCGGTGCCACCGTCGAGCGCGAGCCGCGGCTCCGCCCGCACCTCACGCGGCAGGTCGTCCACCTCATGGGATGCGATATAGGGCAGGTTCGCGAGCAGCAGGTCCACGGGTCGCGCCACGGGTGCCTCCAGCAGGTCACCGACCACGAGATCGAGCTGATCGGCGACGCCGTGGGCCACCGCGTTCTCGACGGCCACGGCGAGCGCGTCCGGAGACACGTCGCTCGCCGTGATGCGCACCTCCGGCAGATAGCCGCCCCTGCGCAGCGCGTTCGCGAGCGCGACGGCGATCGCGCCACTGCCCGTACCGACGTCCCAGGCACGCAACGGCGGCGTCCCCGGCGGCCGGGGTGCCGAGATCAGCCGTGCCCGCAGGTCCGCGAACCCCAGATCCACCAGCAGCTCGGTCTCGGGTCGCGGGATGAGCACCCGTGGGTCCACCGCGATCGCGAGACCATGGAACTCGCGCATCCCGCGCAGATATGCGACGGGCTCTCCGGCGAGGCGGCGGTCCAGCAACGTCCGATACGCCGCCACCTGGCCATCACCCAGGGGCGCCTCCGAATGGGCGATCAGGCCGGTGCGCTCGACACCCAGCACGTGGCCCAGGAGCAGCTCGGCGTCGAGCCGGGCGGTGTCGGCACCCGCCGCGACGAGCTCGGCGGTCGCGGCGTCCAACGCCTGGAGGACGGTCGACATGGTCGATCAGACCCGGACCACGACGTCGAGCGTCCCTGACCGCCGCAGCACCTCGACGCCGGTCGAGCCGTCGGAGCGACGCACCAGCAGGTCCACGACGGCATCGCCCACGACGAGGTTCTGGAGACGCACGTCCGGCAGCCACTCGGGGAGCGTCGGGGACACCAGCCGGAGCTCGTGGTTCGCGGCATCGGGCTGGAGACCCAGCATGGCGCCCAGCAGCTGGAACACCGAGCCTGCGGCCCACGCCTGGGGCGAGCAGGCCACCGGGTAGGGCACCGGATACGGTGACGATGCCCGGTCGAAGCCACAGAACAGCTCGGGCAATCGGGCGTCGCGGAAGTACTGGGTCGCCTCCAGCAGCACCGCGGCCACCTGCGCGGCCTGCGCGTGGAAGCCGTAACGCCACAGGCCCGCGGCGCAGATCGCGTTGTCGTGCGGCCAGATGCTGCCGATGTGGTAGCTGATGGGGTTGTAGCCGGCCATGTCGGCGGACAAGGTCCGGATGCCCCAGCCACTGAACAGGCGAGGGCTCAGCAGGCTCTCCGCGACCCGCTCCGCTCGCAGGGGATCGGCGAGACCGCTCCACAGCACATGACCGGGGTTGGAGGTCACGGCATCAACGGCGTGCCCATGGCCGTCGAGCGCGAGCGCATAGGTCCCCGCGTCCTCCATCCAGAAGGCCGCCTCGAACGACACCCGGAGGCGCTCCGCGGCCTCCTCCAGCCGCGTGGCCAGCGCGTCGTCACCGCGCCGGCGCGCCAGTCGAGCGAGCTCCCGGCGAGCCTGGTGGACATAGCCCTGGACCTCGACCAACGCGATGGGTCCCTCGGCGAGGGTGCCGTCGACCCACCGGACGGCGTCCGCGGAGTCCTTCCAGCCCTGGTTGACGAGTCCCGTGCCGGAACGCCGGTGGTAGGCCACGAATCCGGCGGCGTCCGCCGAGCGGTCGATCCAGTCGAGGGCCGCGAGCGCGTTCGGCCACAGCCGGTCGACGAGATCCATGTCCCCGGTCCAGCGCTCGTAGGCGCCCAGCAGCACCAGCCACAGGGGGGTCGCGTCGACCGAGCCGTAGTAGGGCGTGTGCGGGATCTCATCGGCGCGCGCCATCTCGCCCGTGCGCAGCTCGTGCAGGATCTTGCCCGGTTGAGCGTCGCGCCTGTCATCCGTGATCGTCGCCTGGAGCCGTGCGAGGATGCGCAGGGTGTCCCGGGCGACCTGTGGCCGCACCGCGAGCATCTGGAGGGCCGTGATGATGGAGTCGCGCCCGAACAACGTGTCGTACCACGGGATGCCCGCCGCGATGTAGCGCTCGCCCGACGATGGTCCCGGGTCCAGCAGCAGCCGCAGGTCGGTCATGCTGCGATGGAACGCCCGATCGGCGGCGGCGTGGCTGCTGGAGATGGCGGTCGAGGTGGCGTGCCACGCTCGATGGGCGGCCTCGGGGTCCTCACCCGCGATCGCCCGTACCGATGGCCTCGATGATGGGCGCACGCCCGGCTCCAGCACCGCGGGGTCCACCCGCACCTCGAGCGTGTGGTCGCCACCCGGCGGGATGTCCCAGTCGAGGGCCAGGGTCACGCCGCTGGCCGGGTCGGATGGATCCTCGATGGTCGAACCATCGAGCTCGGACAGGCGCACCCAGGTCTGGCGGACCCGACGGTCGCGACCGTCGTACGCGAAGCCGATGGCCATGTCCCCGATCTGCGCTGCTCGACGCGTGCCGCGTGCGGCCCGTGCCACGCCCCGGACCTCGAAGATGTCCGCGAAGTCCGCGTCCAGGGACAGGGTCAGGCGACACCGTTCGGGGTGGAGCGTGTAGTTGTGGATCCGGATGCGCTCCTCGAAGCCATCCGCGACGAGCCGGTCGCGGGTGATGCCCAGCGACTGACGCCGGAGCACGGCATCGGGGTCGCCCTTCTCCAGCGGGTTGCGGGCGAGGTCGGGGTTGGTCATCTGGATGGTGCTGCGGAAGCTCGCGCCACCTCCGGTCCGGAGCACCACGGGCCGCTGCCCATCGATGCGCAGCTGGTAGCGCGAGAGCATCCGCGTGTCGCCGAGGTACAGGCCGAGGCCCCGCTGGTCGGGCTGCACGTCGCCGAACGGATCGCTCAGCAGGAACAGCCGGTCGTGCTTGAGGACGAGCGTGCCGGTCAGGTCCGTGGCACGCTGGACCGTCTCGCTCATCGCTCCGGCGACTCCTCCAGGTGCGCGAGCCGACGTGCCTGGTCGTCCTGGATGAGCGCGTCGAGCAGCCGGTCGAGGTCCCCGTCGAGGACGCCCGGCAGCCCATGCACATCCATCCGGATGCGGTGGTCGGTCACCCGGTCCTGGGGGAAGTTGTAGGTCCGGATCTTCTCCGATCGATCACCCGAGCCGACCATGGTGCGGCGAGCGGCAGCCTCCTCCGCGTGGGCACGCTGCTGCTCCTGCTCCAGGAGTCGTGCCCGAAGCACCGCGAGGGCCTTGGCCTTGTTCTTGTGCTGGCTCTTCTCGTCCTGGATCTCCACCACGAGCCCACTCGGCAGGTGGGTGATGCGCACCGCGGAGTCGGTGGTGTTGACGCTCTGGCCGCCGGGCCCCGACGAACGCTTGACCTCGATGCGCAGGTCGCGGTCCTCGTCGATGGCGATCTCGACCTCGTCCGCCTCGGGCAGCACGGCCACGGTGGCCGTCGAGGTGTGGATACGGCCGCTCGATTCGGTCTCCGGCACCCGCTGGACGCGGTGCACGCCGCCCTCGTACTTGAGCCGGCTCCAGGCACCCTCGCCGCCGACCTCGACGATGGCCTCCTTGATACCCCCGATGCCCGTCTCGCTGCTGGTCATGATCTCGGTGGACCATCGATGGCGCTCCGCATAGCGGAGGTACATCCGCATGAGCTCGGCCGCGAACAGGGCGGCCTCGTCGCCGCCGGCCCCGGCACGCACCTCGAGCAGCACACCCCGCTCGTCGTTGGGGTCACGCGGCAGGAGCTGGACACGCAGGTCCTCCACGAGGGAGACCTCGTCGACCTCCAGCTCCGCGATGACCTCGCGGGTGAGCTCCCGGACGTCGGGGTCCTGCTCCGTGTCACGCTCGCGTCGCGAGGCATCGAGCTGGGCACGCACGGTCCGGAGACGACGCACGTTGTCCACGATGGGTGCGAGGCGTGCCTGCTCCCGGCCGAGCGCTCGGGCGCGCTCCGGGTCACCCGCCACGACGGGGTCGGACCACTCCTGCTCCAGCTGCATGAGCCGGCGCTCGATATCGTCGAGGCGGTCCTCGAGACTCACGACCCGGTCCCGGCAGACCCCATCGTGCCGCTCTCCGCGGCCTCCTCGGCGGCCTGGCGGGCCTCCACTTCGCGCACCAGCTCGGCCGCATCGGGCATCGGCAGGCGCTCGGGATCGAGGCTGCCCTCGGGAGCCGACTCGCCGTTGGCGGCCAGCGCCTCCTGCATCGAGGCGATGGCGACCTCGATCATCGAATCGTCCGGCTGCTTGGTCGTGATGCCCTGGAGCCAGATGCCCGGCAGGAACAGCCACCGGACCGCCGCCTGCTCGCGGTGACGAGCGCCCCAGCGGAGCACCTCATAGGCGACCGCGGCGACCACCGGGATGAGGACGATCCGTCCGATGATGCTGATGAAGATGTCCTGGCCGGCCAGGAGGCTGAACAGGATGATGCTCACGATGATGAACACCACCAGGAACTCCGTGCCGCACCGCGGGTGCGCGGTGGGATACCGGCGCGCATTCTCGACGGTCAGCGGCAGGTCGTGCTCCAGGGCATGGATGGTCATGTGCTCGGCGCCGTGGTACCGGAACACGCGCTGGATATCCGCGGAGCGACTGACCACGAGCAGATAGCCCACGAAGATGACGACCCGCACGGCCGCCTCGATGAGGTGCTCGATGAACGGGTTGCGGCCGATCGTCGCGGATGCCGCGCCCTGGCCGATGAGCAGTGGCAGCACCACGAACAGGCCGAGCGCGAAGACGATGGTGATGGCGAATGTCAGGGCGACCGCCCGACCGCCCATGGCCACACCCTCACCGGCCGCCGCGAGCGATCCGGAGCGCATCAACCAGCGGGTGCCGATGACGAGGGTCTCGTAGAGCACGACCACGCCCCGGAAGAAGGGGGCGCGGGCGTATCGGTTGCGGTGCAGGACGCTGTCGAGATGCTCCTGGGTGCCGAAGATGCGGCCATCGGGGCCGCGCACGGCGACGCCGATGGCGTCCTTGCCGCGCATCAGCACGCCCTCCATGAGGGCCTGGCCGCCATAGGCGAATCGAGCCATCGCTCAGCTCCCCTGGACGTGGAGGCGGATCATCGGCCGATCCGTCCCGTCGGGGATCAGAACTTCGCCGCGCGCTCGAGCCGCTTCTGGAAGCGCTCGACCTGGCCGGCCGTATCGATGATGGTCTGCTTGCCCGTGTAGAAGGGGTGGCAGTTGGAGCACACGTCCACGCGCAGCGTCGGGCTCGTGGACCCCACCGTGAAGGTGGTGTGGCACGAGGCGCACGTGATGGTCGCCTGGTGGTAGGCGGGATGGATGTCGGGCTTCACGGGGTCCTCCGGGGACGCGTGCGTCGCGGGTCAGGCGCCGGCGCTGACGGCCGGCGTGTCCTCGATGACGCGGATCTGCTTCTTGTCGCGGCGGACGTGCTCGAAGCGCACCCGCCCGGTGACCGTGGCGAACACGGTGTAGTCCCGGCCAAGACCGGTGCCTGGGCCTGCCAGGAACGTCATGCCCCGCTGGCGCACGATGATCGACCCGGCGCTCACGAGCTGGCCATCCCCGCGCTTCACCCCGAGACGCTGGCCGACGCTGTCGCGACCGTTCTTGGAGCTGGATCCGGCTTTCTTGTGGGCCACGCTGCTACCCGTCCTTCCTGGGCTCGTCCGCGGGCTCGGCGTCGGCCGCTGCGGGGGCATCCTCGATGTCGGTCCCGGCCGCGTCCGTGGCCGATGCCGCGTCCGTGGCCGATGCCGCGTCCGTGGCCGATGCCGCGTCCGTGGCCGA
>CAZYTQ010000012.1:14644-39750 GCA_964650135.1 uncultured Anaerolineaceae bacterium
ATGCCGCGTCCGTGGCCGATGCCGCGTCCGTGGCCGATGCCGCGTCCGTGGCCGATGCCGCGTCCGTGGCCGACGCCTCGGTGGCTGCCGTAACGGCCGCCTTGCGGGTGCGCTTCACCGGCTTGGCGACCTCCGTGGCCTCCTCGGCGGCGGCCGCGCTCGCAGTGGCGAGCTGCTTCGCGAGGGCCTCGTCAGCGGCGGCCTGCTCGGCCGCGGCCTTCTCGGCGGCCGCTGCCTCCTTGGCGCGCTGCTTGTCCACCTTCGCCTGCTCGCTGGCGGCGCTGCGGCCGGCCCACGCGATGTCAGCGATGCGCAGGACCGTCAGGTCCGCGCGGTGTCCCTGCTTGACGCGGGTCCGCGCCTTGGGCTTGTACTTGAAGACCACGATCTTGTCGCCGCGGGTCTGGCGGAGGACGCTGGCGCTCACCATGGCACCCTCCACGATGGGCCGTCCCACGACCGCCTCATCGCCGTCCGCCACGAGCAGCACGCGCTCGAGGTCGATGGTCTGGCCCGGCTCGACATCCATCCGATCGACCTCGATCTCACTGCCGAGCTCGACCCGATACTGCTTGCCGCCGGTTTCGATGACTGCGTACATGGTTCCCTGGTGATGATCGACGGTTAGGGTGCGCCCCTCGTGGCACGTCGAAGCGGCGAGGTGGGCGGGGTGAGGGATGATAGCGGTCCGAGCCGTGCGTCGTCAAACGCGGTCCGTCCCCCGGTGCGCCCCGGCACCGGGCGGGTGGATGCGGCCCGGAGGAGCGCCGGCTGGATGCGCCCGCGCCATGCCGCGCATCGATGCGTCCGTGGCGCGGTTCGACGCCTCTGCTAGTGTCGCGCGCCATGGATGAGGCCATCACCGACCCGCCCGGTCCCAGCACCACCCCAGCCGTCGTCGTCCCGTCACCCGGCGATGCCGTGCCCGGCGCCACGAACGAGATGGCGGCACGGACGCGCCTCGACCGGCCCACGCCACGTGTCGTGCTCGCGGGCGCGACGGGCGTGGCGTTGCTGCTGGTCGCCCTGGCCCTGTTCGACACGGTCACGCCGTTCGTCATCGGCCTGCTCCTGGTCTACCTGCTGGCGCCCGCCGTGGACCTCGTGGCGGGTGTTCGGGTGGGCCGCAGGCACGTCCCGCGCTGGCTGGCCATCCTCCTCGTGTATGCGGGCATCGTGGCCGTCGTGGGGCTCGGGGTCACGCTCGTGCTGGGCCCCATGAACGAGCAGGTGCAGCGCTTCGTGGACGGCGCGCCCGGCTTCCTCGCGTCCGCCCAGGAGTGGTACGCCGGTCTCGACCTGCCGGGCTGGGCGCGTGATGGCATCGACCAGGCACTCGAGGGGATCCGTTCCGGTGGCGAGGAGGGCGGTATGGGCCTGGCTGGTCTGCTGCCCCTCGCACGCAGCGTGGCGTCCACGCTCATCAGCGCCTTCGGGTTCCTCATCATCCCGTTCTGGGTGTTCTACGTGCTGCGCGACCTGCCCCGGCTGGCGCGCTCGTTCGAACAGGCCCTGCCGGCTTCGTGGCGACGGGACGGGACGGCCGTCGTGGCCATCGTGGACCACTCGTTCGGGCGCTGGATCCGAGGCCAGCTCGTGCTGGGCACCGTGGTCGGCATCGCGACCTTCCTCGGCCTGCTGCTCCTGGGTGAGCTGGTGGACCCGGTGTTCCTGTCGTTCGCGGTGCTGCTCGCCGTGGTCGCGGGGTTCCTCGAGCTGGTGCCCGTCATCGGTCCCATCCTGTCCATGATCCCCACGCTCATCCTCGCGCTGACGGCGCAGGACCCGGCGCGTGCCGCGCTCGCGGTGGTCCTGCTGTACCTGGTCGTGCAGCAGGTGGAGAACCATGTGCTGGTGCCCAAGATCCAGGGTGATGCCGTGGAGCTGCACCCGTCCATCGTCATCCTCGCGCTCATCGTGGGCAGCGCACTCTTCGGGCTCCTGGGTGCCATCCTGTCCGTGCCCGTGACAGCGGCCCTCCGGGATATCTATCGTTACTGGTTCCGGCGACTGAGCGAGGGCGATCCCGACGTGCCCGACCCGGATGCGGCGGACATGGCACGCAAGACCGGTCATGCACCACCCGCCGCGGACCACGGCGAGCAGCACACGGAGGCGATGGCGACGCCGTGATCGGACGCAAGACGTACTACCAGGTCCTGATGCTCGACCCGTCCGCGGACCAGGACATCGTTGCCGTGGTGCATCGTCGGCTGGCACAGCGCTATCACCCGGATATGGACCAGAGTGACGAGGCGCGCCAGCGCATGACCGAGATCAACCAGGCGTATGACGTGCTGCGCAACCCTGAGCGGCGCGCCCGCTACGACCAGGAGCTGGCCGTCCGGCGCGATCGGCGCTCCGGGGACCGCTATGTCCGCCGACCCGCCGACCCGCCCCCGGCCACATCCACCATGAGCGCGCCGGAGAGCCCGTTCGGAGAGGCGGGCCCGCCACCGCGAGGCGTGGCCCGAGGGTCCATCCTCGAGTTCGGGCGCTACAAGGGCTGGTCCATCGGCCAGGTCGCGAACCATGACCCGGACTGGCTGGAGTGGCTGGAGCGTTCGCCATCGGGTCGCCAGTACCGCGCCGAGATCGCCACCTTCCTGGCGGGACGCAGCCGCTGACCTTCCCGGAGGGTCGCAGCCGCTGACCTTCCTGGCGGAGGGCGATGGACCCGCCCGGATACCGCGACGCACCGTGGGGCGTCAGCCGCTGGGTTTGCCCTGGCGCATGGCGATGCTCTCGAGCAGGCCGAGGGCCAGCGCGGTGCTGATGAGCGACGCGCCTCCATGGGTGATGAACGGCAGCGGGATGCCCGTGATGGGCATCACCCCCAGGACCATGCCCACGTTCACCAGCAGCTGGAACAGGAGCATCCCGGCGACGCCGCCCGCGAAGGCCAGCCCGAACGGATCGCGACAGCGCCAGCCGATGGTCAGCACACGCCACAGGAGCAGCGCGAACAGGAGCAGCACGAGACCGCCCCCCAGGAAGCCCAGCTCCTCACCGACACGCGAGAAGACGAAGTCCGTGGACTGCACCGGCAGATACTCGGCGCCCTGCTGGCCGTTGGTGAGCCCTCGACCGAACAGGCCGCCGGAGCTGACCGCCGCCTGGGACTGGAGCAGCTGGTAGCCGGCGCCCTGCGGGTCCGCCGCGGGATCGAGGAACGACGTCAGGCGTTCCTTCTGGTAGTCATGGAGCACCGACGTCCAGACGACGGGCAACGCCGCGAGCGCGACCATCACCCCTGCCGCCAGCCAGCGCAGGCTGGCGCCCGACATGAACAGCGATCCGAAGAGGATGGCGCCCAGCACCAGCGAGGTGCCCAGGTCGGGCTGGATGAGCACCAAGGCGAGCGGTGGCCCGGTGAGCAGGGCAGCCCCCGTGATGGTCCCGAAGTTGTCGATGCGCGTGTGGCGATGGGCCAGCCACGCCGCCAGGACCAGCGCCGTGAGGACCTTGGCCATCTCGGAGAACTGGAACTGGAGCGGACCCAGGGTGATCCAGCGGGACGTCCCCCCGATACCGGTGCCGATGGCGATGGTCATCACCAGCACGCCGATGTCGACCAGGTACACCAGCCACGCGAACGTGCGGGACCATCGATAGTCGAACGCCGCCGCGACCGTGAACACCATGATCGCGATGGCCAGCCACATGAGGCCGCGTGTGAACAGGGATCCCGCCGCCAGGGGATCCTCGCCGCTGTTCGTGAAGGCCATCAGCAGGCCGATGACGACCAGGGCCGTGGCGTACACGGCGAGCTGGATGTCGAACACGGTCCACGCGCGCGAGACGGCCCGCGGTGAGAGTCCCGCGAGGCGAGCCGGCTGGAGACGCAGGGTGCCCATCGTCACTGACCGTAGAAGTTGTCTTTGACCATCAGCTCGGGGTTCCGGTAGTCCTTCTTGACGTGGTAGTGGAGCTGCACGAAGTACTTGGCGATCTCGGTCGCCGCGTTGCCCCGGGTCCGCGAGTCAAAGGCGAAGGCGAGGAACGCCAGCTCCGAGTCGGTGCGCTGGACGGCCTTGAAGCCGTTGGCGTCGCCCGACTTCTTGCGCGCCTCCTTGGGCACGAAGCCCACGAACCAGGAGTGGAACGGGAGTCGTCCGCGGCTGTCCCGGACACCGTACTCGGCCGTCCCCGACTTGCCGGCGACCACGATGGGCACATCCACGAAGTTGTAGGTGTGACGGCTCACGAGCACGTTGCGGGCGGCCACCCGCATGACCTTGAGCAGCGAGGGGTCGATGGGCAGCTTCCGGGTCACCTCGGGCTTGATGGTGCGGATGACCGTGCCGTCCGCGTCCCGGACCCGTCGCACCAGCTGTGGCCGGTAGAGCGTGCCACCGTTGGCGAGGGCGCTGTACGCCGTGAGCAGCTGGATGGGCGTGACCATGTCATAGCCCTGGCCGATGCCCGCCTGCGCGGTCTCGCCCGGGTACACCGGTTGCGACATGAGCGACATCTTCCAGGCGTTCGTGGGCACCGTGCCCACCGTCTCGCCCGGCAGGTCGATGCCCGTCTTGCGGCCGAAGCCGAACTCGTGGGCCCAGTAGGCCAGCCGGTCGGTCCCCAGCCTGAGGGCCACCTGGTAGAAGAACGTGTCGCTCGAGTGGGCGAACCCGCCGTAGATGTTGATGGGCCCCCAGCCATAGCTGTGCCAGTCGTTCATGCGGGTCCCCGCGACCATGATGTGACCCGCGGTCCGGATGCGTGTCGACGGCAGGATCTTGCGATCCTGGAGCGCGCCGATGCCCGTGATGAGCTTGTAGGTGGACCCGGGTGGCAGCTGCTCGCTGATGGCGAGGTTGACCAGGGGCCGGTGGCTGTCGCGGGCGAGCTTCTTGTAGCGCGCGGTGGTGATGCCCTCGGCGAACTCGTTGTTGTCATAGGCAGGCAGCGACACCATCGCAAGGATCTCACCGTTCTGGGGGTCCATGACCAGGAACACCCCACGCTGCAGGTTGGCGGCACGCATGCCCCACTCGAGCGCCTTCTGGGCCTCGCGCTGGACCGCCAGGTCGATGGTCAGCTCGAGCGAGCTGCCGGCGACCGGCTCGCGCAGGGTGCGGAGGGTGCTCACGACACGACCGCTGGCGTCACGCTGGACAGCATCCAGGCCATACGTGCCACGCAGGTCACTCTCGAACGTGAGCTCCACGCCCCCCTTGCCGATGGTGTCGTCCGGCAGATAGCCGCTGCTCGCGAGACGCGCCTGCTCCTCCGGGCTGATCCTGCCCGTCCAGCCCAGGATGTGTGAGACGAGCTTCCCCTGCGTGTACCGCCGGCGGGCCTCCACCTCCACGCTGACCCCCGGCAGACCGAGATGCTCCTCGGCGATGACCCGGGCGACCCGTGTGGAGACATCCGTGGCCAGGGTGAGCGGCTCGAAGCTCGAGCCGGTGACCCGGTCGATCTTCTGGTAGATGGCCACCTCGTCCATGCCCAGCAGGGACGCCAGTCGCTCGACCACCGCCTCACGCTGCTCGTATGGGATCTCGCCCGGCACCAGGCGGACCACGAACTCGGGCACGTTCTCGACGAGCTGGCGACCCTTGCGGTCATAGATCAGACCGCGCGTCACGGGCACCGCCTGTGTGCCCTGGCGACGCTGCACGGCCAGCGCCTGGAACCGATCGGCCTCGGCCACCTGGAGCTGGAACAGCCGCACGCCGAGACCAGAGACGACGATGACGATGGCGACCGCGAAGACCACGAACCGCCGCCATAGCTGGCGGGGCGTGACGAGGCCCGCGTTCGGGTCGAGCAGGGGTCGCTCGTTGCCGATGCTCACCAGTCGAGCCGCTCCATGGCACCGAAGCGCAGTGTGAGCGACCGGATGAGCCACGCCGTGGCCATCGCGATGCCCGCGGTGAAGATCGCGGACATCACCCAGGTCGACACCTCGATGCCGCCCAGACCGATACCGGTCGCGAGGGCGAGGATAGCCTGAGCCAGGGCGTGGTAGAGCAGCGCGACGCCGAACGCGGTCACGCCGATGAGCGCCAGCCGGGGCTGTTCCGCGATCCGCGCCACGGCCAGGCTCACGCCGATCGCGACCAGCATGGCCAGGGTGGTCGATCCGATGGGTCGCTCCGGGAGCATCACGTCGAGCAGTAGTCCCCCTGTGAAGGCCCAGGTCATCCCGGCATCGAACCCCATGGTCATGGCCACGCCGATGCCGACGGCCAGCACGAGGTCCAGACGGGTCCCTCCCAGCTGGAGCTGGGCCAGGACGCTGACCTCGAGGATCGCCGCCACCACGGCTCCGACGGCTGTGCTGAGGAGGCCCATCGCGTTCCCAGCCCCCACTCCTCGGCCTCGTCCGTCCGACCACCAGCGGTCCGCACGGGCGCTCAGCAGTATACCCGGGGCGTCCATCCCGACCCCTCCGCGGAGCGTTCGAGGCAGTGAGGCCGGCGGTCAGTCGCCGATCCGGTAGTCCTCACACATCCGACGGAACCGCCGCCATGCCCGGGCATCCAGATCGGGCGAGAGCCGGCGCTCGAGCAGCGGCACCAGCCAGGTGCGGAGCGTCGCGCCCCGGACCATCCATTGGTGATAGCTGCGGCCGCCGTGATGGTACGGGCCGTAGAGCCGACTGCCAGGGATGCGTCGCTCGAGCCAGTGGAAGAGCGCCTCGTGATCCGTGTGCATCCGCAGCGTCACCTGGGGCTGGCGCCCGTCCCCACCGAAGTGTCCCTCGCCGATGAGCACCCCCACGAGCAGCCCCTCCTCGAACGCGTCGAGCGCCGGGAGACCGCCGGGGGAGTCGGCCGACGGTACGGCCGCATCCGATGGGCTCGCGTCCGGCTGGGCCGCGTCCGGCTGGGCCGCGTCCGGTGCGGCGTCGGCCTGACTCGATGGAGGCGGTGCCGCATCGGTCGTGCGCATGTCGTTCGCCATGTGAACGAATCGATCTCCCATGTCGCGCCACGGTCGTTGCGAGGGACCGACCGCGGGTCGTGTTTCACCGTAAGGTACCACGTGGAACATCCGGGACACGGCCCTGGCGTGCCGGCCGACGCCATGTCGCCGGGGCATGGCCCGCGGGCTCGAGCCCGGAGTCACGCCGCCGAACGAGACCTTCGGAGCTGCGCGGGCTACGGCGTCCGCTGGCCCTGGCGCCGCGCCGAACGTCCTTGGCCTGCGCCGCGCCGAACGTCCTTGGCCTGCGCCGCGCCGACGCCCGCTGGGCCCATCGCGCTCCTCGCTGGGCGCCCGGGCGACGACGAGCGAGCGGTGGGCGACAGGGACGACCGTGTCGCCTTGTTTCACCGTCAGGTGTCACGTGACACGTACGTGGGCCTCGGCGCGCGGTCGAGGGACGGAGAACGACGGATCACGCTAGAATCAGTGGTCGTGGAGATGCACCGCCGGAGGACGCGTGGGTGAGCTGATCGCCTGCGCCAACCAGAAGGGCGGCGTCGGCAAGACCACCACCGTGGTGAACCTCGCCAGCTATCTGGCGCGAGCCGGTCGCCGGATCCTCATCGTGGACCTGGACCCCCAGGGCAACGCCACCAGTGGCGTGGGTCTGGCCCCCGTTCCCGCAGGGCGCTCCGTCCATCAGGTGTTGGTCGAGGATGCCGCGGCACGTTCGCTCGTCCAGCCCACTGCCATCGAGGGCCTGTCCATCATCCCGTCATCCCGTGACCTCGCCGGCGCCGAGGTCGAGCTCGTTCCCCTGTTCAACCGTGAGCGCCGCCTCGCTCGCGGCCTGGTGGACGTGCGCGACGACTTCGACACCATCCTCCTGGACTGCCCGCCATCGCTCGGGTTGCTCACCGTGAACGCGCTCACCGCCGCAGACAGCGTGCTGGTGCCCATCCAGTGCGAGTACTACGCCCTGGAGGGCCTTGGCCAGCTGCTGGGCACCATCGATCTCGTGCGGGCGCACCTGAACCCGGGTCTGACCATCAAGGGCGTGCTGCTCACCATGTTCGATGCGCGCACGACACTCTCGGCGGACGTCAGCGCTGAGGTGCGTGAGCACCTGCCCGACAGCGTCTTCCGCACGGTCATCCCGCGCAGCGTCCGCCTCGCGGAGGCACCGTCCCACGGCCGGCCCGTCTCGGAGCACGCGCCTGCCTCTCGGGGCGCAGTGGCCTACGCGGAGCTGGCGGACGAGCTCCTGGCCCGCGACGGCATCGTCCCCATCGCTCGCACCCTCGCGGCGCCGACGCCCGAGCCCGCATGGGTGACCCGCTCATGACCACGGACACGCGTCGTGGCAGGACCGGCCTGGGGCGTGGCCTCGCCGCGCTCATCCCGCAGGGCGATACGGACCCCCTCGTCACGGCGGTTCGCGAGGTGGACATCGAGCGCATCCGGACCAACCCCTTCCAGCCACGCCGTGACTTCCCGGAGCAGGGACTGCAGGACCTCGCGGAGAGCATCCGGGTGCACGGGGTGCTCCAGCCGGTCCTCCTCACCGACACCGCCGATGGCTATCGGCTCATCGCCGGCGAGCGGCGCCTGCGGGCCTCCGTGCTGGCTGGTCGGACCACCATCCCCGCGGTCATCCGGAGCACCGGGGAGCAGGACCAGCTGGCCCTCGCGCTGGTGGAGAACGTGCAGCGCTCGGACCTGAACGCGCTGGAGGAGGCGGTCGCCTTCCGGCGTCTCATCGATGAGTTCGGACTCACCCAGGAGCAGGTCGCCCAGCAGGTCGGTCGTTCGCGGGCATCGATCGCCAACACGTTGCGACTCCTGGGCGTGGCCCCCGAGGCACAGGACGCGGTTCGCGCAGGTCGGGTCACGGAGGGCCACGCACGCGCGCTGGCCGGACTCCCCGACCATGACGCCCAGCGCACCGCCCTCGCGGTCGTCGAGCGCAGGACCCTGTCCGTGCGCCAGACCGAGCAGCTCGTGCGCGAGCTGCTCGCGTCGACCATCAGCACCGCCACGGACCAGACCGCCACGGCCGGCCCGCCGATCATGTCCGCCGAGACCGACCCGGACCTGGAACATCTCGCGCGCCAGCTGCGAGACGCCCTCGGGACACGCGTGGAGCTCGCTCCCAGCCGCTCCGGCGGCCGCATCATCATCAGCTGGTACGGAGCGGACGACCTGATGCGCTTGTGTGAGCGCCTGGCGGGAGGTGACCGGTGAACGCACAGGCGACGGACGCGGAGCAGCTGCCGGCGGAGCCCAACGGGCGTCGCAAGACACGACCCGGCAACGACTACGGTGCCGATGCGATCCAGGTGCTCGAGGGTCTCGAGGCGGTCCGTCGGCGGCCCGGCATGTACATCGGCTCGACCGACGTGCGTGGGCTCCATCACCTCGTCTGGGAGATCGTGGACAACTCCATCGACGAGGCGATGGCGGGACATGCGAGCCACATCGAGATCCAGATCCGCCCCGACGGCAGCCTGCGCAGCACCGACGATGGCCGGGGCGTGCCGGTCGGCCTCCAGAAGCAGACCGGTCGCGACGCGCTCGAGGTGGTCCATACCGTGCTCCACGCCGGTGGCAAGTTCGGCGGCGGCGGCTACAAGGTCTCGGGCGGCCTCCACGGCGTGGGCGTGAGCGTCGTCAACGCGCTCTCCGAGTGGCTGCACGTGGAATCAGCACGTGATGGCAAGATCTGGACGCAGGACTACCAACGTGGCACACCCACGGGCCCCGTGCGCCAGATGGGGCCATCCCGCGGGCGTCACGGCACGACCACCACGTTCATGCCCGACAGCCAGGTCTTCGACACCACCGAGTTCCAGTTCGAGACCATCTCCCAGCGCATCCGGGAGTCGGCCTACCTGACCAAGGGTGTCCATATCCGGCTCGTGGACCAGCGCGAGCAGCCCTGGCGCGAGCGCTCGTTCCACTTCGAGGGCGGCATCGCGAGCTTCGTGCGCCATCTCAACAAGGACAAGGAGACGCTGGGCATGCGTCCGATCGCCATCGAGCGGAAGGACGGCACCACGACCATCGAGGTCGCGCTCCAGTACAACGACGCCTACGCCGAGACGGTCCT
This sequence comes from uncultured Anaerolineaceae bacterium, assembly GCA_964650135.1. Classification (GTDB taxonomy): domain Bacteria; phylum Chloroflexota; class Limnocylindria; order Limnocylindrales; family CSP1-4; genus JAFMJV01. The sequence continues at coordinate 24,633 of CAZYTQ010000012.1, forward strand.
TGCCTTCGCGAACAATATCCACACGGTGGACGGCGGCTCCCACGTCACGGGCTTCCGGGCGGCCCTCACGAGCTGCCTGAACGACTGGGCGCGGCGTCAGGGGATCATCAAGGACTCCAAGGACAACCTGTCGGGCGAGGATGTCCGGGAGGGTCTGACCGCCGTCATCAGCGTCAAGCTCACGGAGCCCCAGTTCGAGGGCCAGACGAAGGCCAAGCTGGGCAACGCCGAGGTCAAGGGACAGGTCCAGACGGCGGTCACGGAAGGCCTCAGCCAGTACCTCGACGAGAACCCCGGCGACGGTCGACGGATCATCGAGAAGTCGATGACCGCCCAGCGCGCCCGCGAGGCCGCGCGCAAGGCACGGGACCTGGTCATCCGCAAGAGCGCCCTCGAGAGCTCCGCGCTGCCGGGCAAGCTCGCCGACTGCCAGGAGCGGGATCCCGAGCGGAGCGAGCTGTACATCGTCGAGGGTGACTCGGCGGGTGGCTCCGCCAAGCAGGGCCGCGACCGGCGGTTCCAGGCCATCCTGCCGCTGTTCGGCAAGATGCTCAACGTGGAGCGCGCCCGTCTGGACAAGGTGCTCGGCAGCGAGAAGATCAGGCCGCTCATCATCGCCCTGGGCACGGGCATCGGCGATACCTTCGACCTCAGCCGCCTGCGCTACCACAAGGTCATCCTGCTCGCGGACGCGGACGTGGACGGCGCCCACATCCGGACCCTCCTGATGACCTTCTTCTTCCGCAACATGCCCCAGATCATCGAAGGCGGTCATCTCTACATCGCCCAGCCGCCCCTCTTCCGGGTGAGCACCGGCAAGGTCACCAACTACGCGCGCGACGAGAAGGACCGTGACCGCATCGTCAAGGAGATGAAGGTCAAGAACCTCACCATCCAGCGCTTCAAGGGCCTCGGCGAGATGAACGCGGAGCAGCTCTGGGAGACGACCCTCAACCCCGCCACGCGCACCCTGCTGCGGGTGGACATCGAGGACGCGGCCGCGGCCGAGACATACTTCTCGAAGCTCATGGGCGAGAAGGTCGAGCCACGACGTGACTGGATCACCGCCCAGTCCCGCAAGGTCCAGAACCTTGACGTCTGACGCGAGCCGCGACGCGGACGCCTTCGTGACCCGCCACCTGCCGCTGGCGCGCACGCTGGGCGAGCAGCTGACGGACCTCGTCACGCAGCCGGATGCCTTCGTGGCCGCGCTGACGACCGGCCTCGGGGGTCTCGCCGACCCGGTCTACGACGCCGAGCAGCGACGGGTGGCGCCCGGACCGGCCGTCACGATGGGTGTCCGCTGGCCGCTCATCCACGAGATCGAGCGCACCCTGCGACCCGCGCTCGCGGAGACATCCTCGTCGCTGGTCCTCGACCTGGCGATCCGGCTGTCGCGAGAGGAGGTCCGCGAGGTGCGGCTGCTCGCGCTGCCGTGCCTGCGCAGGAGCCTCGTCGACGACCCGGAGCGATCGTGGCAGACCCTTCGGCGCCTCGCCCGGTCGGCGCGCGACTGGATCGACGTCGACGCCCTCGCGGAGGTCTATGCCCGGGGCATCCTGGCCGAGCCGTTCCGATGGGCGGAGCTGGAACAGCTGGTGTACTCCGATCAGCCGATGGAGCGCCGGCTCGTGGGTGCCACGCTCGCCCGGATACCGCTCGAGGTCCCGCCCGACGAACGACCCCTGCTGGACACGGACGCCGCGCTCGAGCTCATCGGCCAGCTCATGGGCGACGCCGACTTCCTGGTCCAGAAGTCGCTCTCGTGGGCACTGCGGTCATGGAGCCGGGTCGATGCCCAGGCGGTGGCCGGGTTCCTGTGGCAGCAGGCGGACATCGCGGTCCTGGGCGCCGATGGCCACCGCGCCTGGGTGATCCGTGACGCGGGGCAGCATCAGCCGCCAGAGGTCATCGATGCCCTGCGCGACCGGGTCGCCGGGATCCGGAAGCGGCCCGGCGCCCCATCCACCAGCACCGCCGCCGACGTCGCCGCGGCATTCGGCCTGTCCGCCCTCACCGACCAGACGCTCGCCACCCAGGGTGAGCGGTTCGCACGGAGCCAGCCATGACCGACGCGATGGACCAGCGCATCCGTCCGGTGCCCATCGAGGACGAGCTGCGCAGCGCCTACCTCGACTACGCCATGAGCGTCATCGTGAGTCGTGCCCTGCCGGACGTGCGCGATGGCCTCAAGCCGGTGCATCGCCGGATCCTGTACACGATGCACGAGATGGGCCTCGGCTCCACCGCCGCGTACCGCAAGTGCGCCGCGATCGTGGGCGAGGTCATGGGCAAGTACCACCCCCACGGCGACCTGTCGCTGTATGACGCCCTGGTGCGTCTCGCCCAGGACTTCTCGCTGCGCTACCCGCTGGTCGACGGCCAGGGCAACTTCGGATCGGTGGACGGCGACCCGCCTGCCGCGATGCGGTACACCGAGGCACGCATGACGCCCATCGCGGCGGAGCTGCTCGCCGACATCGACAAGGACACCGTGACCTTCGTCGAGAACTACGACGGCACGCGCATGCAGCCCTCGGTGCTGCCGGCGAAGCTGCCCAACCTGCTCATCAACGGCTCGACCGGCATCGCGGTGGGCATGGCCACGAACATCCCGCCCCATCACCTGGGTGAGGTCATCGCGGCCACCAACGCGCTCATCGACGATCCGGACCTGAGCTCCAGCGACCTGGCCCAGCATGTCCTCGGGCCCGACTTCCCGACGGGTGGCACGATCTTCCGCTTCGAGGAGCGGCGCAACGCCATCACCGGCCAGCGCGAGCGTGTGGACGCCATCCGGGACATGTATGCCCACGGTCGCGGCCGGGTCGTGATGCGCGCCCAGTGCGCGTTCGAGGAGACCCGCCAGGGCCGCACGGCCATCGTCGCCACCGAGCTGCCCTACCAGGTGAACAAGGCATCTCTGCTGGAGAAGATCGCCGACCTGGTCAAGGGCGGCAAGCTCGACGGCATCGCCGACCTGCGGGACGAGTCCGACCGCGACGGGATGCGCGTGGTCATCGAGTGCAAGCGGGACTCGAACCCCCACAAGGTCCTCAACAACCTGTTCAAGCACACGGCGCTCCAGATGGCCTTCAACGCCAACATGGTCGCGCTCGTGGATGGTCAGCCCCAGACGCTCGGCCTGCGTTCGATCATCCAGCACCACATCGAGTGGCGCCGCGAGGTGATCGTCAAGCGCACCGAGTACGACCTCCAGAAGGCGCGCGACCGGGCCCACATCCTGGAAGGGCTCAAGATCGCGCTCGACAACCTCGACGAGGTCATCCGGACCATCCGCGAGGCCGCGGACGTCGAGATGGCACGCGCCAACCTGATGTCCCGCTTCACGCTCAGCGAGGTCCAGGCGAACGCCATCCTGGAGATGCAGCTCCGGCGGCTCGCCGCGCTCGAGCGCAAGAAGATCGAGGACGAGTACATCGCCATCATCCAGCTCATCGGCGAGCTGGAGGACATCCTGGCCAACCCCCGCCGGGTGCTGGAGATCATCAAGAACGAGAACATCGAGCTGGAGCGCAAGTACGCCGGCCAGCGTCGGACACGCATCCAGGATGACGCCAGCCGCGAGCTCTCCGACGAGGACCTCATCGCGGACGAGGACGTGGTCATCACGATCTCGGGCCGGGGCTACATCAAGCGCCAGCCGCTGCTCACGTATCGCCGCCAGGCGCGTGGGGGCAAGGGCATCATCGGCGCGCGGACGGTCGAGGAGGATGCGGTCGCGCACCTCCTGGTCGCCAACACCCACGACTGGGCGCTGTTCTTCACGAACCGCGGTCGGGTGTTCAGCTCCAAGGTCCACGCGATCCCGGACGCCAGCCGCCAAGCGAAGGGCGTGCCCATCATCAACCTCGAGGGGGTCCAGGTGGAGTCCGGCGAGCGCGTGCTCGCGGTCATCACCCTGCCGAACTTCGAGAAGGGCCACAACCTCGTGATGGCCACCCGCAAGGGCATCATCAAGAAGACACCCATCGAGCAGTTCGAGCGGGTGCGGTCGACGGGCATCCGGGCCATCACCGTGGCCGAGGATGATGCGCTGGCGTGGGTCGGCGTGTCATCCGGCAGCGATGATGTGGTGCTCGCGACGCGCCTCGGCAACATCGCGCGGTTCAACGAGGACAACGTGCGGGCCATGGGCCGTGATGCCGCAGGCGTGATCGGCATCCGCCTTGCCAAGCAGGGCGACCAGCTGGTGGGCATGGAGATCATCCCGTCACCCGAGGCGGACATCCTGGTGCTCACCGAGACCGGCTACGGCAAGCGCGTCCCGCTGTCCGAGTTCATGACCAAGAAGGGGCGGGCGGGCCAGGGCGTGCGACTCATCCGGCTGGAAGGTGCCAAGACGGGCGCTGTCGCCGCGGTCCGCATCGTCGAGGAGACGGACGAGGAGCTGCTGCTCATCAGCAGCAGCGGCCAGGTCGTGCGCACGGACGTCAAGACGGTCAGTCGGCAGGGGAGCGCGGCCCGGGGCGTCATCGTGATGCGTCTCAACGAGGGCGACGAGGTCGCCGGCATCGCGGTCTTCCGCGCAGGGCTGGCGGAGCAGCGTGGCATCGACCAGAATGACGACCCCGAGTCGGCCGGCGCGGGACCTGACGGACAGCAGACGCCGGAGTGACCGCACACACGCTGGAGACGGGTCGAGTGACCACGTTCGGATCGGAGGCCCCGGGTCGAGCCGGGGAATCGCTCGACCTGTACACCGGCAACGCCAACCGGGACCTGGCCACCAAGATCGGGCTGTATCTGGGCGTGGGTCTCGGCCGCTGCGAGGTGTTCGAGTTCGCCAACGAGAACATCTTCGTGAAGATCCTGGACAACGTCCGGGAGCACGATGTGTACCTCGTGCAGCCGACCTGCTCGCCGGTCCAGACCTCGATCATGGAGTTGCTCATCATGATCGACGCGTTCAAGCGCGCCAGCGCGGGACGCATCACGGCCGTCGTGCCCTACTACGCCTACGGCCGCTCGGACAAGAAGGACCAGCCGCGGGTGCCCATCACGGCACGTCTCATCGCGGACATGATCAGCGTCGCGGGTGCCGACCGGCTGCTCACGATGGACCTCCACCAGGGTCAGATCCAGGGATTCTTCAACATCCCGGTCGATGAGCTGACGGCGGTCCATCTGCTCAGCAACCACTTCATCCGCAAGGGCCTCGATGACCTGGTCGTGGTCACGGACCTTGGCTTCGCCAAGCGAGCCCGGACCTTCGCGGAGCTGGTCGACGCGCCGCTCGCCATCGTCGAGAAGCGACGCCTGGACAACGACGACCACGCCGAGGTGCTCAATGTCATCGGCGACGTGCGGGGCAAGCGAGCCATCGTGGTCGATGACGAGATCGACACGGCAGGCACGCTGATGCAGGTCACCCAGGCGCTCGAACGCGAGGGTGTCCACGAGATCTACGCATGCGCCACCCATGGGGTCCTGTCGGGGCCGGCGGTGGAGCGCATCGAGGCATCGAGCCTGGCCGAGGTGGTCATCACCGATACCATCCCACTGCCCGCCCACAAACGGTTGTCCAAGGTTCAGCAGCTGTCCGTCGCGCCGCTCATCGGAGAGGCCATCCGGCGGATCCACGGCGGTGAGTCGGTGGGTGCGCTGTTCTCGTCCGAGATCCAGCTGGTCCAGGAGATGGTCCTCTGGAGCGAGGGCGAGAACGGCACCCCGAACGATGTACCATCGGCCGACATCCCCGACGGTTCCGGAGTCCGAGCATGACCATGAAGCTGCATCGTCCCGATGGTGAGGGTGGCCTGACGCCCTCCCCGGTGAGCCAGGAGGACTACCGGACCCAGCTGCGATCGCGTCGCTGGGACGCGGCGCCGCTGGCGAACCCCGAGGTCGAGATGCCGGACAAGCGATGGGCCGTCGTGGCCATCGCGCTCCTCGCGGCACTCACGTTCGGGGCCATCGTGGTCGGCTACGGCATCGGCTTCTGGGGCTGACCCCGCAGGTCCCTCATCGAAGGCACAGAGACGACCACGCCGCCAGGCGCCGCATCAACGCCCTGCGTCTACTTGCCGTGGCACTTCTTGTACTTGAGCCCTGACCCGCAGTAGCACGGGTCGTTGCGGCCGACCTTCGAACCCGCCTCCGCGGCCACGGGGGCGCTGCCCACGGGCTCGAGGGCCTCGTCCCCGCGCTGGAGCGTCATCTGCCGCGGTCGTCCGCCGGCCAGACCCTCGATCACCGCCTGCGCAGCGACCTCGTCAGCGGCCTCGGCCGTCATGGTCGCGGCTGCCTCCAGGTCCTCGATGGCGCCTGCAGGCAGCACATCCTCGTCGGCGATCTCGTCGAACGCCGCCAGGTCCTCCGGGGTCAGCTCCAGGGCGGCATCGGCTGACAGGGCCGTGGTCGGATCCCCGTCGGCGACCTCGGCGGAGGTCCCTTCGGCGGCCGGCTGGGCGCCGTTCGTGCCGTTCGCGGCCGCCGCCTGGAGCGCGGTCGCACGCTGCGCCGCCAGTGCTCGCTGGGCAGCGGACGCTCGAAGGATGGCCATCTGCTGGGGCGTCGGCATGGGTAGGGTCCGGGCCGGTGGCGGAGCAGCCGGCGTGGGTGCCTGGACCTGCACGTTGACCCGCAGGATGGTGCTGGCGACCTGGTGGCGGATGAAGCCGCGCAGCTCCTCGTACAGCTTGTACGCCTCGCGCTTGAACTCCACGAGCGGATCGGTGCCGCCGTAGCCCCGCAACCCGACGCCCCGTCGGAAATCGTCCAGCTCGGTCAGATGGTCCACCCACAGCTGGTCGATGGAGCGCAGCAGCACGAGTCGCTCGACCATCGCCCACGTCTGCTCGCCATAGCGCGTCTGGCGCTCCGCGAGGTTCGCGGCCGCAGCCGTGGCGACCCGGTCCACGATCTCGTCGCGGCTCTCGAGCTCGTCGAGCGACGCGGCATCGATGCCTTCGCCCGTGATGCCCAGGCTGGCCACCGATCGCGCGAACCCCTCCACGTCCCAGTCGTCCATCACCGGGCCGAGATGCTGCTCCGCGATGAGGTCCAGCTCCGCCTCGATGAAGCCCATGACCGAGCCGGCGAGATCCTCGTTGTTGAGGACCTTGTCGCGCTCGGCGTAGATGGTCTCGCGCTGCTTGTTGATGACGTCGTCGTACTCCACGACGCGCTTGCGGATGTCGAAGTTGTAGCCCTCGACACGGGACTGGGCGTTCTCGATGGTCTTGGACACGAGACGCGATTCGATGGCCACGTCGCCCTCGAGACCCAACCGCTCCATGAGCCCGGTCACCCGGTCCGAGGCGAACCGCTTCATGAGCGTGTCCTCGAGGGACAGGTAGAAGCGGGACGAGCCCGGGTCGCCCTGCCGTCCGGCGCGACCCCGCAGCTGGTTGTCGATGCGCCGCGCGTCGTGACGCTCGGTGCCGATGATGTGGAGACCGCCCGCCGCGACCACGAGGTCGTGCTCCGCCTGGACCTGCAGCCGCGCCTGCTCGAGGGCCGCCTCGTAGACCGCCGGCTCGACCTCGGTGGGATTGAGACCCTGACGATGGAGCGACTCCGATGCGAGGCCGGCCGCGTCGCCACCCAGCTTGATGTCCGTGCCGCGACCGGCCATGTTCGTGGCGATGGTCACCGCCCCGGTGCGCCCGGCCTGCGCCACGATGGGAGCTTCCTTCTCGTGGAACTTGGCGTTGAGCACCTCGTGGCGCACACCCCGGCGGCCGAGCATCTCCGAGAGCAGCTCGGACTTCTCGACGCTGACCGTGCCCACCAGGATCGGCCGACCCGCCGCCTGCAGCTCGGCCACCTCGTCGATGAGCGCCTCGAACTTCGCGTTCTCGGTGCGGAACACGAGGTCCGCATCGTCCTCGCGGATCATGGCCCGGTGGGTCGGGATCGCCACGACCTCGAGGCCGTAGATCTTGAAGAACTCCTCCTGCTCGGTCATCGCCGTGCCGGTCATGCCCGACAGCTTGTCGTAGAGCCGGAAGTAGTTCTGGAAGGTGATCGTGGCCAGGGTCACCGACTCGCGCTGGACGCGCAGGCCCTCCTTGGCCTCGATGGCCTGGTGGAGGCCCTCGGACCAGCGGCGGCCAGGCATCTGGCGACCCGTGAACTCGTCGACGATGACGATCTCGCCGTCCTTGACGATGTAGTCCCGGTTGACCTTGTACAGGGCATGGGCACGCAGCGCCTGCTCGAAGTGGCGCGCGAGCCTCGGGTCCGCCGTGACGTCGTACAGGTCCGGCACGCCCAGCAGCTGCTCGATCTTCTCGATCCCCTGCTCGGTCGGTGAGACCGCGTGCTCCTTGAGGTCGACGAAGTAGTCGCCGCCGTCCTCGGCGCCCTCGGGCCGTCCCTTGAGCCGGGGCACCAGTCGCGCGAAGCGGTAGTAGAGGTCCCCCGACTCCTCGGCCTGGCCGCTGATGATGAGCGGCGTCCGTGCCTCGTCGATGAGGATGTTGTCCACCTCGTCCACGATCGCGAAGTAGCGGCCGCGCTGGACCCGCTCGGCGAGCTCCGTGACCATGTTGTCGCGGAGATAGTCGAAGCCGAGCTCGTTGTTGGTGGCGTAGGTGACGTCCGCCGCGTAGGCCTCCCGCCGAGGCACGGGCCGCAGATACAGCATCCGCTCGTCCGATGGCCGGTACTCCGGGTCGAACAGGAACGCGCTGTCGTGCTGGACGATGCCCAGCGACAGGCCCAGCCCGTGGAAGATGGGTCCCATCCATTGCGGGTCGCGCTTGGCCAGGTAGTCGTTGACCGTGACCACGTGGACGCCTCGGCCCGACATCGCGTTGAGCGCGGCGGCGATGGGCCCGACGAGGGTCTTGCCCTCACCCGTCTTCTGCTCCGAGATGCGACCCTGGTGGAGCACCATCGCGCCCATCAGCTGGACGTCGAAGGGGCGCATGCCCAGCTTCCGGCGAGAGACCTCGCGGACCGCCGCGAAGACGTCCGGCAGCACGTCGTCGAGCGCGGCCTGGAGCCGCTTGAGATCCTGCTTCTCGCGGGCGCGGCGCATGTCCGCGCGACGCTCGCGCTCGGGGTGCGTGCGTTCGTCGTCGGATGGCGGGGTCGGGGCTGCCTGCTCGGCGATCTCGGCCCGGACCGCGTCCATCTCCTCGCGGATCTGGTCGTCGGAGAGCGCCTCGTAGTGCGCCTCCAACTCGTTGATGCGCGCCACGATCGGGCGCAGCTTGGAAAGGTGGGCTTCGTTACCGCCGCCCACGAGGCGGGCCAGGATGCTGCGCATGGGTTGCGAAGTATATGCCGACCGGGTCAGGCTGCCCTGTGACGTGCCGAGGGGAGGGATGACCGTGTGATCGGGCCGCCGTGGGGGCCCGTCGGAGCACCGGCGGCCACCGGCCGCGGTCCCCTCTTGTGAGCAAGTCGGCCAAGTTCGTATACTTCCCCGAGTGCGTGGGGCGAGGCCGTCCGGCGCACGACGGGACGGGGCGGGAGACAAGCCCAGCCGCACCGGCCTGCGAGAGGGAGAGAGAGGGAACCGTGAAGCCGTTTCCGACGGCCGATCCGGAGCTCGGTGACCAGGCGTTCACCGATCTGATCGCCTGCGAGCGCGATTGCCGGACGTGCAGCTATGCCGCGTGGCTGGACTGCGACGGCGATTGTGGTCCGTGTCCACATAACGCCTATTGCCCCTGTGTGAACCCCGTCGTCGCCCGCAGCAAGACCGCGCTCCGCATCCTGGAGCTCCGGCCGCAGCTGCTCCAGGAGATGCGGGCTCGCAGCTGATGGACCAGAGCGCCATCCGCGAGCTCGCGAACCGGATCTCGGCGACCACGGGGCGTCTTTGACCTAGCCGCCAAGGAGCAGCGGCTCGACGCGCTCGACGCGCTCGCCAGCGAGCCCGGCTTCTGGGACGACCAGCGCGAGGCCAAGAGGGTGCTGCGCGAGGCCGAGGCGCTGCGCGAGGACACCGCGACGTGGCGCGGTCTCGAATCACGTGGCCGGGACCTCGTGGAGATCGGGGAGCTGGCCGCCGAGGCCGCCGATGACGAGATGGCGGCGGAGGTCGACGCCGAGCACCGGAAGCTGGCCGCGGACTATGAGCAGCAGCGTCTGGCGCTCCTGTTCTCGGGTGACTACGACGAGTCCAACGCCATCCTGTCCATCAGCGCGGGTGCCGGCGGCACCGAGGCCACCGATTGGGCCCAGATGCTGCTCCGGATGTTCCTGCGCTGGGCCGAGCGCCACCGGTTCAGGACCGAGATCATCGACCAGCTCGAGGGCGAGGGCGCAGGCATCAAGAGCGCCACCGTCAACATCGAGGGTCGTCGGGCGTATGGCTTCCTGCGTGCCGAGCGAGGGGTCCATCGACTGGTGCGCATCAGCCCGTTCGACGCCCAGAAGCGTCGTCACACCACGTTCGCGCTCATCGAGGTGCTGCCGGAGGTCGCCGACGACATCGAGATCGAGGAGATCCCCGATGACGACCTGCGTGTGGACACGTACCGCTCACAGGGCGCGGGCGGGCAGCACGTCAACAAGACGGACTCCGCGGTGCGCCTGACGCACCTGCCCACGGGCATCGTGGTCCAGAGCCAGAACGAGCGCTCGCAGCACCAGAACCGGGAGCTCGCCATGCGCGTCCTCCAGGCGCGCCTGCTCGAGCGACGCATCGCGGAACGTGAGGCGGAGCTGGCGGCGATCCGGGGCGAGCACATCGAGGCCGGCTGGGGCAACCAGATCCGGAGCTATGTGCTCCATCCGTACCAGATGGTCAAGGACCACCGCACGGAGGTGGAGACCAGCGACACCAGCGGCGTCCTGGACGGCGACCTCGATCGATTCATGTATGCCGAGCTGGAGCGCGTCGCCACCCTCAGCCAGCCGACACCCGCCGCATAGGCGCGTCATGGCCGGCACCAGCGCGCACCCGACCGGCGCCGACGAGACGACGCTCGACGCATGGCTCGGTCTCGCGCTCGACATCGCCGACGCCGCGGATGTCATCTCGATGCGGGCGCTGCATCAGCAGCTGGACATCCGCGCCAAGGACGATGGCTCGTTCGTGACCGAGGCGGACCAGGCGATCGAGCGGACGGTGCGGGCCCAGCTCGCCCGACGAGCGCCCGACCACGGCGTGCTGGGCGAGGAGTACCCCGAGGCAGCCGGGACGACCGGCGTCCGCTGGATCGTGGATCCCATCGACGGGACCCACAACTTCATGCGCGGAGTGCCCGTGTTCGCGACGCTCCTGGCCGTGGAGCAGGACGGCGAGCTGCAGCTGGGTGTCGTGAGCGCACCGGCCCTGGGGCGCCGATGGTGGGCGCGCCGTGGCGGCGGGGCGTGGGTGACCGAGCCCGGCAGCACGGCACCCCGCCGCATGCGGGTGTCCGGGCGTGCCACGCTGCGCGAGGCGCAGCTGATCCATCGCTCGTTCCTCGACCTGGGCACATCGCCCTATGCCACCGGCTTCGAGTCCATCCTGCGAGAGGTGTGGCGCGACCGCGGCTTCGGGGACTTCTGGGGCTACCTGCTGGTCGCGGAGGGCGCGGCGGAGCTGATGATGGAGCGAGGGGTCCACGCCTGGGACGTGGCGGCGCCCTGGGTCATCGTGGAGGAATCGGGTGGCCGCATGACCGACCTCCGGGGTACCCGCGACTGGTTCTCGGGTGACGCCCTGGCCAGCAACGGCGTGCTCCACGACACCGTCCTCGAGCGCCTGCGAGCGACGAGCTGACCGTCGCCGGGAAGCGACGTCGCAGCGCGCTCCCCGAGGGCTGGTGCTAGTCTCCGCCCGATGAGCGACGCCCTGACCGGTCGGGCGGTGCGCCTGCCCGCGGTGCCCGGTGCGCGCGAGCCCCTGGTGCGTGCCGCCGTGCTGGAGCCACCCGGGAGCATGGCGCCGGCCATGCCCGATGTCCCGGCCACGATCGGACCCCGCGTCGCGCCTCCTGGTCCCCCTCGTCTCGCCATCCAGCTGTCCGAGGTGGGCAAGGTCTATCCCAACGGCAAGCACGCCGTCATCGACGTGGACCTGGCGGTCCCCGAGGGTGACTTCGTGTTCCTCGTGGGTGCCTCCGGCGCCGGCAAGAGCACGCTCATCAAGCTGCTGGTCCATGACGAGGTCGCGACCACCGGCTCGCTCATGGTCGCGGGCTACGATCTCATGCGTATCCGGCGCCGCGAGGTGCCCCAGCTGCGGCGACGCATCGGCATCGTGTTCCAGGACTTCCGATTGCTGCCCCGCAAGACCGTGCGCGAGAACGTCGCGTTCGCGCTCGAGGTGACGGGCACACCCGGGCGTCAGATCCGGGCCACCGTCGACCGTCTCGTGGCCCTGGTGGGCCTCACGGGTCAGGCGGACCAGCGACCCGGGCAGCTGTCGGGCGGCGAGATGCAGCGCGCTGCCATCGCGCGCGCCATGGTCCATGACCCCGAGATCATCATCGCGGACGAGCCGACCGGCAACCTCGACCCGCTCATCAGCTGGGAGATCATCCAGCTGCTGCTGCGCATCAACGAGATGGGCACGACCGTGCTCATGGCGACCCACAACGCAGAGGTCGTGACCGCGCTGCGCAAGCGCGTCGTGGCGCTCGAAGGGGGACGCATCATCCGCGACGAGGTGGGCGGCTACCACCGCGAGTACGCCTGATGCACCTCCTCGGCTTCTCTCTTCGACAGGCGCTCGAGGGACTGTGGCGCAACCGGGTCATGAGCCTCGCGGCCACCGTGACCATGGTCATGATGCTCGTGCTGCTGTCCAGCCTGGTCATCGTGTTGTCCGGGATGCAGGCCGGGGTCTCGTTCATCGAATCGAAGGTCGAGATCCGGGCGGAGCTCGCGGAGGGCGCGCCCCAGGAGCGGGTCGACGCCCTGTCGAGCCAGCTGGGCGCGCTGCCGGAGGTCGCCTCGGTGACCTTCGTGACCAAGGAGGAAGCCCTCGACGAGTTCAACCGGCAACGTGCCGAGGCCGGTGAGCCTGACCTCTCGGGTTACATCACCAACCCCTTCCCGGCACGCCTCTCGGTGCGGCTGGTGGACCCGCGTCGGTCGGAGCAGGTGATGGCCGTCCTCGATGGCGCCCGTGGTCCCGTGGTGGCCCAGGTCATCGACTCGCTGCGGACCGTCGACCGCCTGGTGAGCGTGACCGCCACGCTCCGGACCATCGGCGTCGCGGTGCTGCTGCTGGTGGGCCTGACCGTGCTGCTCATCGTGGTCAACTCCATCCGGATGGCGGTCATGTCGCGCTCCCAGGAGATCGAGATCATGCGCCTCGTGGGTGCCTCCGACCATTTCGTGCGCTGGCCATTCATCGTGGAGGGCATCCTGGTCGGACTCATCGGCGCGGCGATCACGCTGTGCCTGCTGCTCGCCGCCTCGGCGCCCATCTCGGAGGTCTGGCGGATCATCGCGGGCCAGGTGCCGGTGGGCTTCTCCCAGACGCTGACGCTCCAGATCGTGTCCCTGGTGCTCATCGCCGGCCTGGGCCTGGGCGGCGTGGGTGCCTGGATCTCTGTCCGCACATACCTTCGTCAGACCACCTGACGGCACGATCGACCACCCATGTCCCTGACCCCCGGTCCGACCGATCCTGCCGGCATGCCCGCTGACCCACCCGGTGGCTGGCCGCCGACCGCTGCAGCCCCGCAGCCACCCGCCTGGCAGCCACCCCCGTCGCCCGGTCGCGGCTCGCTCATCGCGGCCCTGTTCCTGGTCGCGGTGCTCGCAGGCTCCGCGCTGTTCGCGGCCGGCTTCACGCTGGGTCTCCAGCAGTCACTGGCACCCGGTACCGGTGATGACGAGCGGACCCTGTTCGAACCGTTCTGGGAGGCATACCGGACGATCTCCACGGAGTTCGTCGGTCAGTACGAGCCCAAGGAGCTCGTCGAGGGTGCCATCCAGGGCATGTTCGGGGCGCTCGAGGATCCCTACTCCTCGTACATGACCTCCGACGAGTACCGCCAGAGCCTGGACTCCATCGGTGGCTCGTTCGAGGGCATCGGGGCGACGATGTCCTCGCAGGACGATTCGGGAGCCGCCTGCACGACCCTCGGCCCCGCGTGTCACCTGGTGGTCGTGGGCGTCATCGATGGCTCACCCGCCCGATCGGCCGGTCTGGAGGTCAACGACCGCCTGGTGGCCGTGGACGACCAGGACGTCGCCGGATCGACCGTCGACCAGGTCGTCCAACGGGTGCGTGGCCCACGTGGCACGACCGTGCGCCTCTCGCTGACCCGTGACGGAAGCCCCATGGAGCTGACCATCACGCGCGATGTCATCGAACGACCCGCCGTGGTCGCCGAGCTGCTCGACGACGGGCGGGTGGGCTACCTGCGTGTCGATGGCTTCAGCGGCGGCGCCGACGACGAGCTCATGGCACGTCTCCAGGAGCAGCTGGATGCGGGTGTCCAGGGCATCGTGCTCGACCTCCGCGATGACCCGGGTGGCTTCGTGGATGCCGCGCTCTCCATCAGCAGCCAGTTCGTCGGCTCGGGCCCCATCTACTGGGACCAGTACGCCGACGGGCGGACCGTCCCCCACGAGGCGCTCTCGGGTGGGTCGGCCACGGACCCCGCCATCCCGGTCGTGGTGCTCGTCAACGGAGGCACCGCGTCCGCGAGCGAGATCGTGGCGGGCGCGCTCCAGGACACCGGGCGGGCGACGCTCGTGGGCGAGACGACCTTCGGCAAGGGCACCGTCCAGCAATGGCACCTGCTGTCGGGCGACGCGGGTGGGTTCCGGCTCTCCGTGGCGCGCTGGCTGACCCCGGACCAGACCTGGATCCACGGTGTCGGTATCACTCCCGACGTGGTCGTCCCACCAGGTGATGGCACGGACGATCCGCAGCTCGAGCGGGCGCTGGCCATCATCGGGACCCAGGTGGCGGGTGGCTCACCCGCGCCAGATGCCTCGGTGGACCCATCGCCGACGGGCGCGGATGGCGCCTCGCCCCGGCCATCGTGAGGGACGCATCCGGCCCCCTGTGACGGGTGGCGGTGGACAGGAGCCGCATCCTGGGGCCGGGTTCCATGCCGGGAGGGACCGCATCCCGGGGCGGGAGCCGAGCGGGAGCCGCATCCCGGGGTCGGAGCCGGGCGGCAGCGCCCTGGAGGGCCCGTCGCGGCGGCGCGGCTCCAGCGTCCCGGCTCCCGATCCATGC
>CAZYTQ010000013.1:0-8885 GCA_964650135.1 uncultured Anaerolineaceae bacterium
CCTGGTCTGCTCCGTGGTCGAGGAGGGTCACCTGGTCCACGAGGCCGCGGGTGTCGAGCGCGAGCAGGTCCGCACATTCCTCGCCGGCCGCGACCCGTCCGTCGCGGCCGTGGTGGAGTCGCTGACCGTGCCCCAGGCAGAGGCCGCGGGCAAGCGCAGGTGGGTCGAGAAGACACCCCGCCACCTCGCTCGGATCGGGACCATCCGGGCCACCTGGCCGGACGCCTCCATCATCCGGATGGTGCGTGATCCGCGGGCTCGCGCCGTCTCGGTGTCCGAGTCGGCGTTCTCCGCCCAGTCCCAGGTGCGCGCCCTCCTTGATGGCACGCGCCGGGAGGCGCGCGCTCGCCCGGACGTGGAGGCAGATCGGCGTCTCCTCTCCGTCCGGCTGGAGGACCTCGTCCTGGAGCCGGAACGGGAGCTGGGGCGGGTGTGTGCCTTCCTGGATGAGGCCTGGGACCCCGCGATGCTCGACACGTCCCTGGACGCCACGGCGATCACCGGCGACGCGTCCTGGAAGCAGCGGGCGGCCCGACCCATCGACCGTGCCGATCCGGAGGCGTGGCGATCGCGGATGGCACCATCGGTGGCCCGGCTGGCCGCGCTCTACTGCCGGGAGGAGCTGGAGCGCGATGGCTATCCGGGCGCTCGTGCCATCCGTGCCACCGTGATGGTCGTGCCACGCGCGCGCCGGATCGCAGCTGCCCACGAGGGCCTGCTGGTCGGTCTCGCGGCATCGGACATCGTCGTGGCACCGACCGCGGACCTGCGTCTGTCCGCGTTGCGCTCCGCGGACGGGGTCGCGTGGTATCCGACCGAGCGCCGATCCATGCCCCGCCACCACGGTCCCACCGGCTGGCGCGCAGCGTCCGCGGCGCTCCTCGATCTGACGATGCGCCGCGTCCGCCGGCGACCCGCGGTCCGCATCATCGGACCGGATCACGCGGCCACTGCCACCGGATCCGCGACCACGTCCGAGCGTGTCGCGCGCCGCCGCGGGCGGCGGGGGATGCCGGAGCGGATGCTGAGCCTGGCGATCGCGAGCCTTGCCCGCACGGCGACCCTGGATCAGGCGCCCGAGGTGATCGCGGCCTCCGTGGGCGTGGTGTCGAGCGGTTGGCCGTCCGAGGATGACAGGTCGGCCGAGGGCCCGGGCGGCCCCTCATAGCCGAGTCGCTCGAGCAGTTGCCCTGCGTCGGCGAGCAGGGTCGGCAGGTCCTGGTCGCTGAGCACTCGCTGCCACGCACCGATGGATCTCTGGTCCGCCCGGGCGAGCGCCGCGCGGAGATCGCTCCGGGATGCCTCGCGCTCGATGCCCAGGAAGTCGAGGATGCGCGTGCCGATGGGCCCGGGCCGTCGGACGAGGTCCTCGTAGCGCAGCTCGAGGTAGCGCTCGACGCCAAGGCCGGGGCCATCGCGGAGCGCGGCCTCCGTGTACAGCCGCCATGACATGCTCATGCGCAGCACGTCCGGCCCGGATTCGAACGCCGCCCGCTCGTCCGCGGGCACCCACCAGGGCGCCCACGGTCCGTACAGGTAGCCGCCCGGCTCCCGGCGCCCGGAGAGCGCGGAATCGGCGCGATGCCACGGCCGCTGGAGGTGGCTCGCAGCCACATCCCGGCCATCCCGGACGATGTGGATGAAGCGCGCGTCGGGAAACGTCTCGGCGAGGAAGGGGATGAGGAACGCGTTGGTGGGTGTCTTCTCCGCGAACCGCCGGCCACCCTCGAGGCCGTACCGGAGGAGCCACCGGTAGGTCATCCGGAAGACGCGTCGGCAGCGGCCGACGCTCCAGAGACCGTCGTGGACATAGCGACCAGCCGCCTTGGTGGCGACGGGCTCGTGGTGATACGAGATCTCGGGCAGATGACCGAGCGTCTCGCCCAGGAACGTCGTGCCCGATCGGGGTGCGCCGACCAGGAACACCGCCCCATCCAGCGACGGCATCACCGAGCGTGTCACGCTCCATGGCGTGAACCGTCTGCGCCGATGGTCGCCCGTGCGCCCGTTGCGCTCCGTCCGAATGGTCCGTCGCACGAGGTTCGGCAGGGTGCGCGGCGTGATGGGTGTCGGCCGGGGGTCGAGGCCTGCGGCCTGCGCAGCCCCCATCCAGCCGATGGACGTCATGGGCCCCGCCTGCTGCGGCACCTGGAACGAGCGGCCGGGGGCTTCGGTGGCGTCCATGCGGTCGCGATCGGTGGGCACGGATCCCCTCGTGGCTGGGGCACTGGTGGCTGGGGCACTGGTGGCGGCGGCGGCGCGTGCCCGACCGTCGGGCGTCGATGCCGGTCGACACACGTCCCCGGCCGTCGTCCCGGCACGACACCGGGGTGGCGTCACGTCCCGTGGACGGTGCGCGTCCCGCCTAGGATAGTCGGATGTACGCGGTGATCATGGCCGGAGGCGGCGGCACGCGCCTGTGGCCCCTCAGTCGACGCTCCCGGCCCAAGCCGTTCCTGCCCCTCCTCGGCGATCGGAGCCTGCTCCAGGCGACCGTGGCGCGTCTCGCGCCGCTCATCGATCCGTCCGATGTGTACGTGGTCACGGACACGCGGTACGCGTCACTCGTTCGGGAGCAGGTGCCCGAGGTGCCAGCCGCCAACCTGCTGCCGGAGCCCATGGGTCGCAACACGGCCGCGGCCGTCGCGTACGCGGTGGTGGCCATCGACCGACCAGCGGAGGATGTCATGGTCGTGCTGCCAGCCGACCAGCGCATCGCGGACGAGGCGGGGTTCCGGGATGCGCTCGCCGCTGCGGCGGCGCGGGCTGCGACCGGTGACCTGGTGACCCTGGGCATCGCGGCGAGCGGACCCGAGACGGGCTATGGCTACGTGATCGCCACCGGGCCCGCGACCGACGCGGCGGGCATGCCCAGCTACCGCGTCGAGCGGTTCGTGGAGAAGCCGGACGCGGACACGGCTCGTGCGCTGCTCGCGGTCGGCGGTGCATCGTGGAACGCGGGCATCTTCGTCTGGCGGCGCGACGTGGTGCGCGCGGAGCTGGCCATCTCGGCACCGGACATCCTGGACGCGTTGGAGCGTGCGGTGGCGGGTGGCCGCGCCGTGCTCGACGCCGCGTACCCCGACATCCGCGCCACGTCCATCGACTACGCGCTGCTGGAGCCCGCCTCCGTGCGCCAGCGGGTCGCGGTCGTGCCCGCGGCGGTCGGCTGGAGCGACCTGGGCAGTTGGAGCGCGCTGCTCGAGGCCGCAGCCGTGGACGCGGATGGCGAGGTCCCCGACGTGCACGCGCAGGGCATCGGCGAAGTGCTGGCGGTGCGCAGTGGCAGCTCGCTGGTGCATGCCGCGGATGGTCGGCTCATCGCGCTCGTGGGTGTCCGCGACCTCGTCGTCGTGGACACGCCCGACGCGCTGCTGGTCTGCGCCGCGGACGCCGCGCAGGAGGTCAAGGCGATCGTCGACCGGCTGGTCGCCGATGGGCGAGCGGACCTGCTGTAGCTCAGGGCCCGAGGTAGCCCAGCTCGCGGAGCAGATCGCCGGAGCTTCGGTGGAGCATCGTCCGAAGCATCGGATCGAGACTCGAGCGCCCCGCGCCCACGCGTGACCGGTAGACGGTCGATCCGTCGCCGCCCTCGGCGCGCCGCTGGGCCGTGAAGCCCGCGTAGCGCTCGGTGCCGTCGTGCTGGGCCTGGTCGAATGCGAGCACCGCGGGGTCCCACGCCTCGCCCAGGAACGCGAGCAGCGTCCGCAGCTCGGCCTCGGGCTCCGCGACCAGACGCTCGTATCGCAGCTCGTGGAAGCGGTCGACCGGCAGACCCGCACCGAACGTGCGGGCTGCCTGCACATAGCGTTTCCAGGCACCGCGCGCCGCCCTCGCGCCCGACCGATACCCCCATCGGTCCCGGTGCGAGGCGACCACGTCGTGGCCATCGCGCACCAGGTGGACATACTGCGCGTCCGGGTAGAGCCGCTCCACGAACGGCAGCAGCAGCGTGTTGGAGGGGTCCTTGTCCGCCCAGCGCTGCTTGCCGCGCCGCTCGGCGTAGTCGCGCATCGCATCGCCGTAGAACGCGGCGAGACGCCGGTCCCAGTACGTCTGCGGGAAGCCGTAGCGCTCGACCAGCCGCCAGTGACGGCCCGTGATCGGCTCGAGCGTCTGGAGGAAGTGGGTCTCCTCGCCACAGGAGATGCGCGGATGCGAGTCGAGCATCAGCCGCAGCATCGTGGTGCCCGATCGGGCGGACCCCACGATGAAGATCGGCCCGCGTCCGTGGGTGGTCGGTTCGGTCATCGGCTGGGAGCATAGGGCGCGCGCCGCGATGCTGCCCGGCCATCCATGACGCTCCGCTACCATGCCCCACGTGAGCGAGCACACTGCGTCGCAGCCACCCATCGTCTTCGGGACGGATGGGTGGCGAGCGCGAATCGGCGAGGACTACACCTACGAGAACGTGCGCCGTTGCGCCCAGGGGGTCGCGGAGTGGGTGCGCGGGCAGGGGACGACGGCCAAGGGGGTCGTGCTGGGCTACGACCGGCGCTTCTCGAGCGAGTACTTCGCGCAGGCGGCGGCGGAGGTGCTGCTGGCCAACGACATCCCGGTGGCCATCGCCCAGCAGGCCATCCCGACCCAGATGACCTCCTACGAGGTCGTCGACAAAGGGTTCGCGTGCGGCGTGATGATCACCGCTTCGCACAATCCATGGACGGACAACGGCTTCAAGATCAAGTCGCCCTCGGGAGCGGCTGCGAGCGCTGACATCCTGTCCGTCGTGGAGCAGGTCATCCGTGATCGCGCCGGCGAACAGCCACCCACACGGGCCATCGCGGACGCGGAGGCCGCCGGGCTCGTCAGCCGGTTCGACCCGTATCCCGGGTACGTCGAGTACGTCGGCCGGTCACTCGACCTCGAGCGATTGCGTGCCGCGGACATGAGCGTCCTGGTGGACCCGCTGTGGGGCAGTGGCTCGGGCTGGATCCCGCGGCTGCTGGCGGGCGGCCGAATCCGGGTGCACGAGATCCACGAGGAGCGCAACCCGTGGTTCGGGGGCGTCAACCCAGAGCCCATCCGGCCCAACATCGACGAGGCGTTGGGTGCGCTTGCAGGTGGCGGCTATGACCTCGGACTGCTGCTGGACGGCGATGCCGACCGGGCGGGCGCGGCCGATGAGCGGGGCACCTTCATCCACCAGCTCCAGGTCATGGGCCTGCTGATGTACTACCTCGTCGAGCATCGAGGCCTCCGCCAGCCGGTGGTCTCGACCATCAACGAGACCTCGATGGTCGGACGTCTGGGGGAGCGCTACGGCGTGGCCGTCCACGAGACGCCCGTGGGCTTCAAGTACGTCGGCCCGAAGATGATCGAGACGGGTGCCATGATGGGCGGCGAGGAATCCGGTGGCTACGGCTTCGGGATGCATCTTCCGGAGCGGGACGGTGTCTACGCCGATCTGCTGCTGCTGGACCTGTTCATCCGGGAACGCGAGGCGGGTCGATGGCCGGTGTCGGCGGCGGTGCAGCATCTCCATGACATCGCCGGCCCCTCGTTCTACCTGCGGACGGATGTGCACGCGGACCGGGCGACGTACCCCGCGCTCAAGGATCGGTTGCTCGTCGAGCTGCGCCAGCACGCGCCGTCCACGCTGGCCGGCCAGCAGGTGGTGCGTACGGACGCGCTCTCGACCAACGACGGCTTCAAGTTCTGGGTCACCGACGGCTCATGGCTGCTGGTGCGCTTCAGCGGCACCGAGCCGCTGGTCCGCGTCTATGCGGAGGCGAGCACCGCGGAGCTGCGCGACGAGCTGCTCGCCGAAGGCGGCCGCTTCGTGACCGGAGCGTGAGCGCGGCCGAACCGCGGGTCCCCGGCGGCATCCTCGACGAACAGGGAGCCCTCCGGGCGCTCGATCGGGCCGACATGCTGGGCAGTGCTGCCGCGCTGCCGGCCCAGGTCCGGGACGCCTGGCATCTCACGCGGTCGCTGACCCTGCCCGACGAGCATCGCGCGGCGACCGCCGTGGCCGTGCTGGGCATGGGTGGCTCCGCCATCGGTGGTGACCTGGTCCGGGGGATCTGGGCCGACCGGCTGCGGGTGCCGATCGAGGTGGTGCGGGGGTACGACCTGCCCGCATGGGTGGGCGAGACGACCCTCGTGGTCGCCAGCTCGTACAGCGGCAACACGGAGGAGACCATCAGCGCCTTCGGCGAGGCGGCTGCGCGTCGCGCACGCACGGTCGTCCTGAGCACCGGCGGGACGCTGCTCGAGGTGGGCCGGCGTGCTCGCCTGCCACACGTCGCGTTCCCCGGAGGCGGACAGCCACGGGCCTCGGTGGGCTATGCGATCACGCTGCTCGCGGGTGTCCTGGAGCGCGCGGGGATGCTGGAGCTGACCGATGCGGAGGTGGCGGGTGCCGCAGCCACCGCAGACGACCGGGTCGCCGCCAGCGCCCCCGACGTGCCGACGGCGGACAACGAGGCCAAGCGGCTCGCGTGGACCCTCGTGGACCGACTGCCGATCGTGGAGGCGGGGGGCTTCCTGGGCCCCGTCGCCCGACGCTGGAAGACACAGCTCAACGAGAACAGCAAGACCACCGCCACCTGGGAGGAGCTGCCCGAGGCGACCCACAACGCGGTCGTGGGCTACCCCCAGCCGGACACCCTGCGTGACCACCTGCTGGTGGTGTTCCTCGAGAGCGCGTCCGACCACCCACGGAACCAGCTCCGGGCGCGTCTCTCCAGGGAGCTCCTGGACGCGGCGGGCATCGCCCACCACGTGGAGCAGCTGGCAGGGGCCGACCGGTTCTCGCAAGCCCTTGACGGCATCGTCCGGGGTGACCTCGCCAGCACCTACCTCGCGGCGCTGTACGGCGAGGACCCGACGCCGGTCGAGTCGATCGCACAGCTCAAGCAGGCCATGGCGCTGTCGGACGAGCCGGCGGACGACGCGGACGACGCGGCCACCTGATCCGCGCCATCTGACCCCGACCCCCTCGCGCTGACCGATGACGACGGCCCGACAGGACGCACGTCCGGGGTGCCGGCTGCGGTCCGCGGGTGTAGGCTAGACCCATCGATCGGCGCCCGGTCGCGGCGGCTCCGGTGGTCACCGCCCGGCGCCCGGTAGGGGTCTCGCTGAGCCCATCGGTGGGACCCGTCAGGAGGTCCGACGCGATGCACTCCAGCGTCATCGGCAAGATCGAGAAGGCCAATCGCTACGCTCGGGAGCGCGACCGCTTCCAGGTCGAGCGTCTGAGCATCACCGTGCGCGGGGACAACGATTCCCATCGCGTGCGTCTCGATCCCGATGGCTGGCAGTGTGCGTGCCACGCGTTCGAGTCGATGGGTGACTGCGCCCACGTCCTCGCCATCCAGAAGCTGCTGGCGGGCATGGTGGCCGAGGAGCATGCCTCGGCGCTCGTGACCGCACCACCGGGCGCGATGCCGGAGCCTCTGCCGGCCTGACACGGCGGCGAGGCCACCACGCAACGGATGAAGGGACCGGTCCTGCGGCCGGTCCCTTCGCTGTGGAATCGCCTGGCGGCGGATCAGCTGGCTGGCTCGCCCGCCGACAGGACGAGTCGTCCGTATCCGTCGAACGAGCCACGATCGCGATCGAAGGTCACGTTCACCAGGACGCGCCACGCACCCACTCCGGGAGCCGCGAACATGATCCGGGTCGCGGGCACGCCCTCGTCGGATCGGATGACCAGCCCGGGCTCCGCGTCCGGATCGTCCGCTGGGGTGGCCTCCACGCTCCACGACGTGAACGCTGACGAGTCTCCGAGCTGGAGCGCGATGGGCGCCCCAGCGATCGTACGGATCGTCGGCAGCTCGTCCACCGGTGGCACGCCCCCGATGTCGCCGCAGGTACCAAGGAAGCAGCCGCTGCCGGGCTCCAGGTCCGCGCGCTGGTCCCCCGAGGCCAGCTGCAGTCGTGGCGGCGGCACCGTGTCCTCCCCGTCAGGGAGGTCGCGGTCGGGCACCGCCACCCGCCATGCCCACGTCCCGGTGACCGGATCGGCGCCGTCGGTCGGATGGACGGTCGCGTCCAGGTGCAGCAGGAACATGCCCGTCTGATCGAGCGTCGCCCGGGCCGGGCCGGAGCCGGTACCCAGGTCGATCTCCCCGTCCGGCTCCCGGACCGCGCTGAGCGACCAGTCACCGAGCGTCCCCTCGACCGGCCGGAAGGCCAGCGTGGTCCCCCGAGCGTAGGTGTCGAGGACCGCCAGCGTGCTCGGATCCATGCGCGAGGCACCCACCGGGAGCGGCTGGCCGGACACCACCCCGAACGCGCCGCGAGCCTCGATCTCGGGCAGCTCCGTCGCCGGCGATGCTGCCGATGCGACCGAGACGACCGATACGACCGTCAGGGCGATCACCGCCAGGGACCTCGTCGCCCGATGCCATCGACGACCCAGCAGGACACGGGATGTGCTCGTCATGTGGGATCCTCCTCGTTGGGGCAGCTGCCGACACACACGCCCACGACCCGGACGACGACGTCCTCCGACCTCGACTTGGCGAGTCCTTCGTCCTCCGGATGCGGGAACACCGCGCGGTACTCGTACGACTGGGATGGCGTGAGCGACAGGGAGTAGACGCCGGGTGAGCTGGTCGGGCTCATCCACGAGACGGTCCACGACCCCGTGCTGTTGACGGGCCGACGCTTCAGCTGCACCGACCGGCCGTTGAGCCGGATGCCGCTCACGGCGCCCAGGCTGGTGCTCGACTGGGTGCGCAGCGTCGCGGTCAGGGTGATGCGCTGGCCGCGGACCACCGTCGCGGCGGGCGCCGAGAGCGTGATCCTCGTGCCCAGCGTGTCGCACGTGGACAGGCGGGTGGACATGGTGGGCAGACCGAACACGTGCTGCAGGCTGGCCACATCGCACGAGCCGAACGCGTGACGGGACCAGCCGGCGTTGGGTCGGGATG
>CAZYTQ010000013.1:8895-10157 GCA_964650135.1 uncultured Anaerolineaceae bacterium
GTGTCACGCGGTGCATCACCGTGGCGTTCGCGGGCAGTCGATCGCCCGCCGTCTCCGGGTGGTCGAGGCCGACCGTGTGGCCGAACTCGTGGAGCGCCACGCGCTCGGCGTCGAAGCAACCGTCCTCCTTCGTCTTCTCGCACCAGCGCAGCCTGCCCCAGCGGAAGTCGTGGTTCTGGGGCCGCATCCGGAGGGTCCAGCGCTCCTGGTCATGGCTGGCGCACGCGATGGCCGTGCTGCACGCTGCCGGGAAGCTGGTCGTGTACCGGATGGTGCCGTTGGCGGATCCGGTGGTGGGTGTGAAGATCGGCGACATCGCCTTCGAGGTGTCCGTGGCGTCCTCGGCCGCGGCCAGGATGGCGGTGCGCATCCAGCCGGGCGATGTGTCCGTGGTGTGGAACTTGAAGTCGAGCACGGTCCAGGTCGACCACCGACCATGGATCGGCACCGGCCGATCGGCGCCCAGCGGCACGGACCCGCCATCCTGCCCGCCGTCGAGGTCCACGTCGATCGACGCGGCCTGGTGCATGACCATCTCACCCGTGCTCGTCCGGGTCACACAGCGACCGGCTGCGCACCAGCGTGCCTGGACAGTCCCACCGACCACCCGGAGCCGGAACTCCCGGGGCACGGCGCGGGTCACCCGGTCGGACGGCGGTGCGACGACCCGCCGGAGGCCAGTGCCCTGCGCGGCGACACGCCACACGCCCAGCTCCCGCCGCCCGTCGGCGGCGACCAGCGACAGGTACAGCGAGCCGTCCGTGCCCCACGCCGTGCCGTACACGAGCGCGCTGACACGGAGCGTGCGCATCACGCAGCCCCGCCGCAGGTCCAGGATGCGCAGCTCGGTGCCGCGTGCATCCCGCTCGCCGGTGACGAGGCTGTCCCCCTTGGGGCTCTCGGCGAAGGCACGTGGACCGGCGTGCCAGGCGCCGCCGCCGGGCAGGCGCAGCTCGTGGGCCCGAAGCGTGCCGTTGGCGTCCACGACGCCCTGCCACTGGGCTCGGGGCCGGGGCGCGGTGCTGCGGACGTCGGTCCGTCCTGGCCGGACCGTCGGGCAGTGGACCATTCGGCGCTCGGTGTGGCCACCATCGGCCGGCGGTCCCGCCGCGGCCACCGGTGGCGCCGCCGTCAGGGTGAGCATCGCTGCCGTGGCGAGGAGCGCGCTCCATCGCCCATATCGAACCTCCCGCATCATGCGGACCTCTCCTCCGGCGGGGCGATCCCGGAGACGGCGGACTACCGTGTGCTCGCCGATCCAG
>CAZYTQ010000013.1:10167-32676 GCA_964650135.1 uncultured Anaerolineaceae bacterium
CCGGCGGGTCGATCCCGGCGGTCGAGGCGGAGGCCCGCAGTATCGCGATGGGTCCTTACCGGTCACTTATCCCCGATCCCCGAGCGACGCGCGGCGATCCGCCGCGGGGGCCGGACCAGGCCGGCTCCGGCCGTGCGCCGGGAGCAGGGGTGAGGACCCGGCCATCGGCTGCTATGCTCAGCCCGACAACCGAACACGCCTGACCCTGCGTTCGCGAAGCCGGTGGGATTCCGGCACAGTGCCGCTACGGTGACCAGCCGCCAGGCTGGGAGTCCGGTCGCCGGACGCCGGGTCGTGCATGTACCTTCGAGCGAGAGGGATGGCACCGATGACCCGACCCATGCTTCACCCAGCGGCCCCTTCCGGCACCCCCGGCAAGGGGTCCCATCGTGTCCGGGGCGCGCTCCGCCCGCCCGCCTTCCTGGCGACCGCGCTCCTGGTGGCGCTCGGCGGCAGCGCGGTCGCCCAGGCGCCCAGCGCCGGGTGGCCGATCGAGGTCGTGGACGACACGGGCACGACCGTGACCCTCGCGGCGCCCCCCGAACGCGTGGTGAGCCTGTCGCCCGCCAACACCGAGATCGTGTTCGCGCTGGGCGCCGGTGACCGCCTCCTCGGTGGCAGCGACTTCGATGACCACCCGGCCGAGGCTGCTGCCCTGCCCGACGTCGCGACCTACCAGGGCGTGCTCATGGAGCAGCTCGTGGCGCTGGAGCCGCAGCTCGTGCTCGCGGGCGGCAACGGCCTGACGCCGGATGCGGACATCGTGCGCATGCGTGAGCTGGGCTATCCCGTCGTGGTCGTCCACTCCGAGAGCGTCGATGATGTGCTCACGGACATCCGGCTCATCGGTGACGCCCTCGGTGGCGAGGCGGATGCGGCCGCCGAGGCCCTCACCGCCCAGATGGACGCCGACCTCGAGCGCATCACCGGGCTCGCGGCGGCCGAGGGCACCACGCCGCGCACGTTCTACGAGATCGGCGATCAGCCCGAGCTGTACGGTCCCGCGCCCCAGTCGTTCGTGGCGGACATGGTGGCGCGCGCGGGCGGTGACGCCATCACGACCACCGACCCGGCGGTCTACAGCCTCCCGCTCGAGCAGCTGGTCGCCGCGGACCCCGAGGTGATCGTGCTGGGTGACGCGGCGTATGGCGTGTGCCCGGACCTCGTCGCGGCACGTCCCGGCTGGGCGGACATCACGGCTGTCCGGGAGGGTGCCATCCGGCCGGTCAACGACACCGTCATCACGCGCCCCGGGCCGCGGCTCGCGGAGGGACTCGCGTCACTCGCTCGCGCCGTCCATCCCGATCTCGCGGACGCCCTGGGTGACTTCCCGCCCGACCCCGCCATGTGCGGCATCGAGCCGGCGGCCAGCACGGCACCCTGACGCAGCCCGTGCGCTCGCTCGCCGCGGGTCGTGCCGCGGTCGGTCTCCACACGACCCGACCGTCCGCCCGTCGCGTCGGCCTCGTGGCCGTCGCGGCGCTCCTCGGCCTGTCCGTCGCGGGCATCCTGTTCGGCAATGTCTCGCTGCCGCTCGGCGACGTCCTGGGTGTCCTCGGTCATCGGCTGCTGGGTCTGCCGACGGGGACCTGGCCTGGTTCGAGCGAGACCATCGTCATGGAGCTCCGGCTCCCCCGGGTGCTGGGCGCGATCACCGTCGGCGCCGCGCTGGGCATCTCGGGCGCCGTGCTCCAGGGGCTGCTGCGCAACCCGCTCGCCGACCCCTATGTCCTGGGGACCGCGAGTGGTGCCGCCCTGGGCGCCGCGATCGGGGTCCTGATGCCGATCCAGGTGGCCCTCGTGGGCTTCGGGGTCTCGAACGTGCTGGCATTCCTCGGGGCGCTGGGGGCGGTGGCGCTGGTCGCGGCGGCCTCGGGTTGGGGCGATGGCTCGCGTGCCTCGGTGCTGCTCGTGGGCTACGCGGTCGGCTCCGTGCTCGCGGCCGGGCTGGCGCTCGCGATGTATCTCTCGGGCGACGACCTGCGACGTATCGTGGCGTGGCTCCTGGGCAGCTTCGCCCAGGTGTCGTGGCCACAGGTCACCATCGGGCTGCCGGTGGTGGTGGTGGGCACCCTGGTGATGCTCACCCGGGCACGCAGCCTCGACGCGCTGCTGCTGGGTGACGATGCGGCCGCATCGCTCGGTCTCGACGTGGCGCGCGAGCGACGCATCCTGCTGGGCCTCGCGGCACTCGTGACCGCGGCAGCCGTGGCCATGGCGGGGCTCATCGGCTTCGTGGGCCTGGTCGTGCCCCACGTGGTCCGGCTCATCAGCGGCCCCGGCGCGCGCTCGGTGCTGCCGCTGTCGGCATTGGTGGGCGCCGCGTTCATGGTCGGCGCGGACCTCGTGGCGCGGATCCCGGGCGAGCTACCCGTGGGCATCGTCACCGCGCTCGTGGGCGTGCCGGTGTTCGTGACGTTGCTCCATCGGTCGAAGGGCGCGTATGAGGTCTGACCTCGGGACCGCCACGGACCCACAGCGCCGCCCGACCCCGGTGATACGCGCCGCGGGCGTGGGTGTCCGTCACGGCGACCGGTGGGTGCTCCGGGACGTGGACATCGATCTCGCCGCGGGCGAGCGGGTGTGTCTCGTGGGGCCCAACGGCGCCGGCAAGTCGACGCTGGTGCGCTGCATCACGGGCGTCCGGACACCGACCGCGGGCACCGTCGAGGTCGATGGCGAGCCGCTGGCCATGACCGACCGGCGACGTCTCGCGCGCCGGATGGCCGTGGTGGCCGGCGATGCCCGGTTGCCCTTCGCCATGACCGTGGAGGAGATGGTCGCGCTGGGTCGGACGCCGTGGCTGCATCCATGGACCGGGCCGACCGCCACCGACCAGGCCGCGGTCGGGGCCGCGATGGTGCGGACGGGCATCGCCGGGATGCGCGGACGGGACGTGCGGACGCTCTCGCTCGGTGAGCGGCAGCTGGTGCTGATCGCCACCGCGCTCGCGCAGGGGGGTCGCATCCTCGTGCTCGACGAGCCGACGGTGCATCTCGACCTGCGGCACCAGGTCGAGATCATGGAGCTCCTGGCCCGACTCTCCGATGAGGACGGCCTGGCGATCCTGGCGGTGCTCCACGACCTGCCCCTCGCGAGCGCGTGGTTCCCGCGCATCGCGCTGCTGGACGGCGGCCGCATGATCGCCGACGGGTCGCCCGCTGCCGTGCTGACGAGCGACCGCATCCGGGACGTCTATGGCGTCGATCCCCGGTGGGTGCCGCTCGCGGGCACCGAGGACCCCGGGGGACCCACGCCGATGACCGCGCGTCCGGTGGCCATGGCATCGCGCACGGAGCCGCCACGAACCTGACACGGATCGGCACGCTGTCGGGGCATCATGGGCGGCATGACGACGCCGCTCGAGGTCCATCCGCTCACCGCCGACCGCTGGCCGGACCTGGTCACGCTGTTCGGTGACCGGGGTGATCCCGCCTGGTGCTGGTGCAGCTTCCTCCGGGTGCCCATGGACCAGCACACTCGCGAGCTCACACGAGCCAGCCGGGCGAACCTGGAGCGCCTGGCAGGGTCGGAGCAGCCTCCCGGCCTCATCGGCTATCGCGCCGGGGTGCCCGTGGGCTGGGTGTCGGTCGCGCCCCGCCAGACGTTCGCGGGGTTCGCGGAGCCGGCCGCGTCGTCGGACGAGGCTGTCTGGTCCGTCACCTGCTTCGTGGTGCGGCCGGATGCTCGGCGCACCGGGGTCGGTGATGCGCTCCTCCAGGGCGCCATCGCGCATGCCCGCGCGAGCGGCGCCCGCGTGCTGGAGGGCTACCCCGTGGAGCCCCATGGGACACGCGGTGGTGGCACGCTCTGGACGGGCGTGCGCAGCATCTTCGACCGGGCCGGCTTCAGTGAGCGCGGTCGCTTCGACCGTTGGGCAGCGGTGCCCGCTGCGACGGGCCCGACACCCCGCAGGGTGGGCAAGCCACCCGGGCGACCGGTGATGCGTCTCGACCTGGCCTGACCAGGCCGGCCCTCAGCGCCGCAGGTCCTGACCCGCGATGTCGCGGTCCGCCAGCCAGGCGCCGAACCCCTCGAGGTCCTCGACCCCCAGGTACACCTCGCGCGCCGAGCGCACGAACAGGAGCCGGCGCGGTGTCCGCAGCCACAGCCGGACCGCACCGCTGGCATCCCCGCAGCAGCTGATGTCCTGGGAGAACAGCGAGTGACGGATACCGATGGCGCGTACCCAGTGATACGGGCCGGTGATGTCCCAGCGCTCGATGTCCGCGAGCGCGATGCTCGTCGTCAGCCAGCCGAACCGGACGACGACGCGGTCGGCCTCCAGCATGACCTCCCGGTGGCCGTCACGGACACCCCAGGGCCAGAGCACGTATCGCCACCAGCGACCGATCCGGAAGGAGAGCCGCGTCGGTGCGCGAGCCACCGTGGTCAGGCGCGCTTGTGGGGCGGGTCGAAGAAGGGGAGCGGCACCACCTGCGCCTCGACACGGCCGCGTCGCCCCTCGACGGTCCACTCCATCTGGAGCCTGGTGCCCAGGGCCTCGTGGCGCGCCTCCACGGACGCGAGCGCGATGTTGCGCTTGAGCCCGGGGCTCCAGGTGCCGCTGGTGGCGCGGCCGATCTGTCGATCGGCGTGATACACGGGCACCTGCTGGCGCCATGCGGCAGCGGACAGCGCCGGGGTCAGGTCCTGCGTGCGATACAGCCGCTCCAGGTCCTCCCATTCGAGCTCGAGGCCCACCAGTCGTCGTGGCGGACCACCGGCTGCCGCCTCCCGCCGCAGCGCGGCACGACCCACGAACGGGGTCTGCTTGTGCAGGTCCACGAGACGACCAAGACCAAGCTCGTACGGCGAGTAGCTCTGCTCCGGGATGAGCGCGTGCGCTGCGGACGTGTAGTCCACCTCGAGCAGGATGAGGCCGGCTTCGATGCGCACGACGTCGAGCGCCAGCATCCCGGCTGGCCGGAGGGCATACGCCCGACCGACCTCGAACAGCGCATCCCACAGCTCGGTCGCGCGTGCGGCCTCCACCCACAGCTCGTAGCCCAGGTCCCCGGTGTAGCCGGTGCGGCTCACGTCGATGGGCAACCCACCGACGGCCGAGGCACGTCGACGGAAGTAGCGCAGGTCCGCGAACGACCCGCCCGTGAGTGCCTCCAGCACGTCCCGGGACAACGGTCCCTGGAGCGCCAGCGCCGCCAGGTCTTCGGTCTGCTCCTCGATGGTGACGTCCAGGCCGCGCGCGTTGAGGTGCAGCCAGCGCAGCTGGGGATCCGCTGCCGTCCAGCGATAGCTGTCGTCGTCGAGTCGATGGACGGTCCCGTCATCGAGCACCTTGCCGTGCTCGTCGCACCAGGGCGTGTAGAACACCTGGCCACGCGCCAGCCTCGTGGCGTCGCGCGTGATGACCCGATCCACGAGCCGCTGTGCATCCGGTCCGGCCAGGCGGTACTTGAACAGCGGCGAGACGTCGATGACGGCCGCCGCGTTCCGGATGGCGTTGACCTCGATGTCGTGATGCGCGGCATACGCGCTGGACGCGAACCGGCCCGACCACTCGCGCCACTGGCGCTTGACATTGAGCGGGACGACGCGGCCGTCGACGGGCGATCCGAGGGTCATGTCCGCCACAGGATAGGCGAGATGGGCCAGCCCCAGTGTCCTCCGTGACGGGTGGGATCCGGCCGCTGGCCGAACGTGGACCGCGGGGTGGTCACTCGTTCGACTGGCTGCCAGGGCTGCCTGGGCCGCCCGGCAGCGGACCCGGTCGCCGGAAGCCATGCCAGGTACCGGCACGCCATCGTTCCTCCAGCTCGGCCCGGAACCGGTCGCGATGCCGTGCGGGCATCTCCGGGTAGACGCGGTCGAGGAGGAAGAAGGCGCGCTCGAGCTCATCGGCCGGTGCTGCCTCGTCCGACTGCTGCCATGCGAGCAGCAGTCCTCGATGACGCATGGCGACCGCGGACCGCATCCGCGCCTCGGGTGCCATCGCCACGACCTGGGCGTCCAGCTGGGCTCGTCCCGGGTCAGGGCGCATGACGAACCCGTGCCAGGACGTCGTCCACGCCCTCGATGGTCGCCCAACGGTCGAGGTACTCCCAGTCGAGCCGTGACTCGTTCCCGCGCACCAGGTTGCGGCAGTCCCGCAGCTGGAGCTCGGATGTCCCCTCGGACCACGCGAGCTTGGCGATGATGAGGTCCTCCAGCGAGATGACCCACGCGTCCCCCAGGACGGGATGCGACCATCGCTCGCGCCTGGTCATGGCCGATCTGGACCAGGCGTCCGGTCGCCCCAGGATGAGGTCGACCTTGTTGACCTCATGGACGGAGATGAGCGAGCCCATCCGGTGGCCATCGAAGTCGATGGGGTCGTTGACGATGTACGAGTCCTCGAGCCCCGCGGCGATCCGCGCGAACCCCTGGGCGTCGGTGTCGACCACGATGTCGATATCCGCGGTCATCCGCGGCTCCCCGTATCGACCCAGCGCCTCCGAGCCGGTGATGTACCAGCGGAGTCCCAAGCCTTCCAGGCGGTCGAGCACGTCGCGCACGGGCCTACGGTAACGGGTCGGGGAGCGAGGGACACCAGGCGCATCCAGCCCATGGGTGGTCCTCGGTGTGAAGGTCAGCCTGGCTCGGACGAGGACTCGCTGCCGTAGCCGAGGACCGGGACGCGCCAGGTCCGCGCTCCGCGCGACGTTCGCCGGCCCACCGCGCCCCATCGGGATCGAGCGCGATGTACTCGAGGGCATCGAGCAATGCGAGCGCGTCCTCGCGGCCCGCCGGGGAGCCTCCCGAAAGCACCTCGCAGGTGACGGCATCGCAGGTGTACAGGTCACTGGCTCCGGAGAACAGGCGCCACATCATGTCGACCGCGGCCGGAAGCCCGTTCGAGTGGTCGATGATCAGCGTGGAGTCCAGGACGTAGCTCAGCGCTGCCATGGATCGGGTCCCTCCCGAAGCTCGCGCACCCAGCGGTAGGCCTGCTCGTCATCCGTCTCGAACGGTTTCCCGACATACATCCCCTGGGTGCGCTCGATCGCCGCGCGCAACCGCTCGCGCTTGACGCGCGCCTCGACCGCCTCCGTGACGAACGCGCTCCGGCCGCGCGGCCCCGCGAGCGCGTCCACCTCGGACAGCAGCTCCTCGGGGAGCGTCACCGTCGTGCGAGCGAGTGCCATCGCGACCTCTGCATCGTATGCGAGCGTGTATGACTCGGTACCATGCACCGTCGCTTCGCTCAGGAGGACTCGACCGTCCGTCGCAGTCGCTTCGGTGCCGCGAGGCGCCAGGCATCCCGGACGAGCGTCTGGAGCTCGTCCCAGTCGGGCTCCTCGAGGTCCAGGCGGATCCCGACCCAGCCGTGGCGGCCGACGAACGCGGGCACCCAGAACCGATCGGGATCGGCCTCCACGAGCAGCTCCTGGACGCCCGGCGCGGCCTTCAGCACCGCACCGCTGCGGCCGTCGTCACCGTGGTGCTGGGACAGGTAGTAGCCGAAGCGCTTGCCCGCGACCTCCAGGGTGAGGTGCTCGTTGTCCCACGGGCTGGACACGACGGTCTCGGGGAGCCCGGTGCCGAGCTGGGCGAACCGAGCCTTGCGTCGCCGGAGCACCGCCAGGCTGACCGTCGCCGGTCGGGTCGCAGGCGTCCTGGGAGCTGGCATCGTCAGCCGTGCGTTCGTGGCAGCTCAGTCCGTCCAGGTGAGCCAGGCGGTGTCGCGGGTCGTGATCGTCGAGAGCAGTCGTTGGTAGCCGAGTGCGGGCCGGTTCGCCGCGACCTCGTCCGCGCTGTAGGCGATGCGCAGGAGCACGACGTGCTTGCCGTCCTGCTCCACCACCTCGATGGAGCGGGTGCCGCCCAGCAGCGCACCCAGGGTCGCGCTGGCTCGGGACGGCTGATAGGCATCGAGGCGGAGCGGCAGCGTCTCCGCGGCACGTGCGGCGTCCTCCGCGCTGTCGTAGACCAGGGCGACGAGCGCCTCCTCGGCCCCGCCGTCCTGACGGTCCGCGAAGAGCGCGGTCTCGAAGGCGGGCAGGGATCCCGGTACCTGGGCTTCCAGCCATGCCTGGGCCTCTTCCGGAGATGCGTCGGGCTCCAGCATGGACGTCGCGAACTCCGGTGAGAAGTCATACCGCAGGACCACGAGCTGCATCAGGCGGCCCGGCAGCGCGTCGGAATCGACCACCCGGATGCCCGCTGACAGGCTGGGGTCATCGGCGGCGCGCGGCGCGCGCGCTGCGGTCGCCGTCGCCTCGCTGAAGCGGCTGCCCAGCAGCGCCTGGGGCAGCAGGGCGAGGAACTCGGCACCACCCAGCTCGCCGCCGAATGGTCGGCCGGGCTCCCGGTTCACGAGGTCGATCCCACCGTCCTCTCCCTTGCGGAAGAAGGGGACATCGCCCGTGGTGTCGGTCGTGAAGTCGCGCCCGGCGAGGGCCGCCTCGATCGCCTCGGTCCGGCTGCTGGTGTCAAGGCCGAGGTACAGGAGCTGCCGGGGCGGCTGGACGGCCTCCAACGTCCAGGCGACGTCCAGCATGTCGAAGCCGTACCAGCGCGGCCAGCCATCCGGGTCTGCGAAGACGTACTGGAGATGATTCGGTGGGTACCCGATGCGGCGCAAGCCGGCCAGGAGGCGCGTCTCCGCGTCCGCCTGGTCGCCGTCGCCGGACACCACCGATGAGAGGGTCGTCCCCGCGACATCCAGCCCGTTCTGCTCGTAGAGCGCCGCGAAGTCGATGAAGCCGATCATGTCCAACGGGCCGTCGAACGCCGAGGCCGCGACGGTGTCGAGCATCGCCTCCACCGGCTCCGAGGCCGAGGCAGGCAGGACGGTCGTCGCGCCGAGCAGGAGTGCGAGGGCGAGAGAGCGGGCGCGGGACATGGGCGGGACCTCCGTCGGGATGGCGCTCATCGCGCATCCTAACGGGCTACCTCGGGCCACGGCGTCAGAGCAGCCGCGACGGCACCTGCATGGACATGAAGCCCTCGTCGAAGGTGGCGATCCAGTCGCAGCCCGCCTGGTCCGCGGCAGACGCGATGAGCGCGTCCGGGACGCGCCGAGCCGACACGTGCATGACGTGCTGGAGCGCGGCTGCGACATGGGCCTTGTCCGCGTCGATGACCTCGACGTTCTCCTTGGCCAGGAACGCGATCAGCCAGGCGAAGATCGCCGAGTCCGTCGCGGTCCGTTGGACACGCAGCACATGGACGGCCTCGGTGACCACCACTCCGGAGATCACGAGGACCCGGTCGCTGTCGATGAGCTCCGCTGCAGCCCAGGTCCGGGACGGGTCGTCGTTGCCGAGGTAGCGGAGGAGCACGCTGGTGTCGAGGAAGACACGCTCACTCATGGGCGCTGTCGTCCTCGGCCCCTGCCTGTTCGCGGTGCCGCCGGCTGTCCTCTGCAAGGACTTCCATGATCTCCGCTGCGCGCATGTCCCATGCTCGTTCCCGGACCGCACCCCAGTCCGTGATGGGCTCCATCCCTGGCTGATGCAGGACGCCCACCAACGAGTCCCTGTGGGGCTTGGGCATGAAGTAGACGACCATCCGACCGTCCTCGATGATCTCCACCGCCTGGTCGCCCGGCCGGATGCCGAGCTGCTCGCGGACCTTCTTGCCGATGGTGATCTGGAAGCGCTCCCCGACCACGTTCGCCATACCACCACCTCACGATGTCGCAGAGTCACCATGGATACGTATCCATGGTGATGATATGTGACAGGCGCTGTAGACGTACGCGCGGTCGACCCACCGAGCGACACATGCCCGAAGGTCTCTGGACCTGGCATCGTCCCGCGCTCAGACTCCGTCGGTGGCCCCCCGACCCGGACCGTCCGGTGCACGCCTCCCGGTGCGGGGGCAGTCGCGCTCTCCGGATATGGACCGCCAGGAGCAGGGCCTCCCGCAGACCGCGCGGACCGACGCCGAGACGGTCGCGGGCGCATCCGGCGGGACGGCGTTGGAACGCGGGATCCTGACGCTCCAGGGCATGGTCGGCAATGCTGCGGTCGCTGCCGTGGTGCAGCGACAGCCCGGTCGGCCGGACGCACCGTCCCGGCCGCCGCGGGGCTCCTCGCGCATCGCCGAAGGCACGGAAGCCGACATCGCCAACTTCGCGACGTATGTGGAGCTCGCGACGACCGCGGAGGCGCTCGCCACCGGCCGGTTCGACAGCGCGGTCGCGTTCAACGACCCGAAGCTCGCCAGGGCGTTCGAGCGTCTGACCTGGGTCGTGAGTGTCGTCGCGAACCCGGGCGCGCGTGGTGGTGTCCTGGAGGCGTCGCGGATCTGGGATGAGATCCGACCCGCGATCTCCTGGGGTCTCGCCGACGCGCGCCGGCGCGGGTTGGACCCGGCGGCCGCCACGACCGGGATCTCGCGCCTGGAGCGACAGCTGGTCCGGATCGAGGCCGCCGAGCTCGCCCGCGCGGGGGAGCAGGCCACGAAGCTCGCCGCACCGGATGCGGGGCTCCACGAGGAGCGGGACGTCCAGCTCGGGCGGAGCTTCACGGCCCTCTCCACGATGATCAAGGAGGGCGAGGGCGTCATCCAGTGGAACGACCGCCATCTCCTGCGCGCGCTCACGGCCGCCCAGGTCGCGACGCTGACCGACGGTCAGGTCCGGATGGTGAACCTGGGCCGCACCGCCATCGGGTGGGCCGCGCTGTGGGAGGAGTATCAGTCCCTGGGCGACCGCTACGAGGCCGCCCGCAAGCGTGGTCTCCTCGACCGGGCCGCCACCCTCGCGGACTTCGTCAATCATGCGACGTCGGTCCTGACCGAAACGGCCAACGCCGTCGTCCGGGTGTTCCAGACGAGCGCCGCAGCCAAGGCGGCCGCCTACGCGGCTGCGTCGCGGGCCGCCGGCGTCGGCGCCGGGACGGCGGCCGAAGGCGTGGGGTTCATGGACGACGCCATCGCCGAGGTGAACCGTGCCCGATGGCAGGGCCGTGCCGACGCCTTCGGCGTGATGCGCTACGCCGCCGGGTTCGCCGGGGCCGTCCAGATCGTCTCGAGCACCCTCAACCTGATCCGCGCCATCCGTGACGAGGACCTCCGAGCTGGCGTCGGGGCCGGGCACGGTATCGCCCAGGGAGGCATCACGCTCGGCGGGGCGATCACGGGCGCGTCGACCGCCGCCACGACGATGCTGTCCAGCTCGGTCGCCGTGGTCTGGATCACGATGGAGACGCTGTTCGACATCGCCGAGCTCTCCGCCTGGGGGCGTCGCCAGCAGGCCATCGAGGAGATCGCGCGACCCTTGCGCGGCGCCTCGTCCCTGATCCCCTGGGGCAAGCGGATGGGGGGAGTGGCCGACGCTCTGCTCCGTATCGAGACCACCGAGCCCGGCCATCGCGCAGCGCTCGAGGAGCGGTTGCTGGCGAGCTCCAGCGAGGCGTTCGACATCGTCCTGGACGGGATGCTGGGCGTGGCGACGTTCATCCAGCGTCGCCCCGACCTCGCCCCGGTGATGGGCCCCGAGGCGAGTGCGGCGCTCGAGCACCTCGAGCTGATGCGGTATCGCTCGGGTGACGTCGGTCCCGGCGACATCCAGATGCTGACCGAGCTGTGCGTGCCCATCTTCGTGGGGCTCCAGCGCGTCGGCCAGTGGGCGATCGCCAAGTACGGCGAGGCCCGGGAACGACCGGAGATGCGCGCCCGCGTCCGGGCCCTGGGAGCGGGTGAGCCCATCTGACGTTCCCTCGGGCGACCCTGACATTCCCTCGGGCGGCCGGTGGGGCTCGGTGCCATCGGGGCGGATCCCCGGGCCCGGGAACCGGCGCGCGCCGACCCGGGCAACGCGCCGCGCACGCGAGGCGGTTCGCAGCGTCTCCCGGGTACCATGTCGGACGCTCAGGGTGCGCACCGGATGCCGCGCTGGGGCGAGAGGAGGGATCGTGCCGCAGCGCTACGACGCGGTGGTCATCGGTGGCGGTCACAACGGCCTCGTGAGCGCGGCCTATCTGGCCCGCGCCGGCCTGCGCACGCTCGTCCTGGAGCGCCGCCACGTCCTGGGTGGCGCGGCCGTCACCGAGGAGGTCGTGCCCGGCTTCCGGTTCAGCGTCGCGAGCTATGTCGTGAGCCTGCTGCGACCGGAGATCATCCGCGACCTGGACCTGCCCGGCCACGGTCTGCGCATCCTGCCCCTGGACGGCACGTTCACGCCCCTCGATGACGACTACCTGTGGCGCACGGACGACCACGCCCACACGATGCGCGAGATCCGGCGCTGGGATGCCGCCGACGCGGAGGCATACAGCGAGTACGGGATGCTCATGGTGGAGATGGCACGCTTCATCAAGCCCATCCTGGGTATCACGCCGCTCGATCCCCGGCGACCCGACCCGCGTGACGGCGCACCGCTCGCGAGCCTGCTGCGCGAGTTCTCGCAGCTGCCGCAGCGTCAGCAGACGGCCTTCATCCAGCTCATGACCATGAGCGCCGCGGACTTCCTGGACCAGTGGTTCGAGACGCAGCCGCTCAAGGCCACCATGTCCGCATCGGGCATCATCGGCACGTTCCAGGGGGTGCGCTCGCCGGGCACGGCGTACGTGCTGCTGCATCACTACATGGGCGAGATCGACGGCGCGTTCCGCGCCTGGGGCATCCCCAGGGGTGGCACGGGTGGCGTCAGCGAGGCGATCGCGTCGTCGGCACGCGCGTTCGGAGCCGAGATCCGGACCGAGGCACCCGTCGCCCGCATCCTGGTCAAGGATGGTCGGGCGACGGGGGTCGTCCTGGAGAGCGGCGAGGAGATCTCGGCGACGAGCGTCCTCGCGTCCACCGATGCGAAGGTCACCTTCCTCGACCTGCTGGAGCCGGGCACGCTCGAGCCCGACACGGAAGCGAGCATCCGCCGCTTCCGATTCCGCGGCTCGTCCGGCAAGGTCAACCTGGCGCTCGATGGGCTGCCGGACTTCACCTGTCTGCCCGGCATCGGCGAGCATCTGCGGGGGGCCATCAGCTTCTCGCCCTCGCTGGACTACATGGAGCAGGCCTACGACGACGCCAAGGCGGGTCGCTTCAGCCAGCACCCGTATGTCGACATGGTCATCCCGACCCTGGTCGACCCGCGCATGGCACCACCCGGCAAGCACATCATCAGCTGCTTCGTGCAGTACGCCCCGTATCACCTCGCCGAGGGGACCTGGGATGACCAGCGCGAGGCCTTCGGCGATGCGGTGATCGACACCATCGCGGAGCGGGCGCCGAACATCCGGAGCCTCATCGTGGGTCGCCAGGTGCTGACCCCGCTGGACATCGAGCGGACGATGGGGCTCACGGAGGGCAACATCTTCCAGGGCGAGCTGTCCCTGGAGCAGCTGTTCCTCAATCGTCCGGCGCCCGGCTGGGCGCGCTTCCGGACCCCGGTCCGGGACCTGTGGCTGTGTGGCTCGTCCGCACACCCGGGGGGCGGCATCATGGGTGCCCCCGGCCGGATCGCGGCCCTGGAGCTGCTGCGCACCAAGGGACGGGCGGCATGAGCCTCGCGACCGTGACCCAGCTGCCGGTCCCCCGGCGCTGGGATGCCATCGTCGTCGGTGGGGGCCACAACGGTCTCGTGTGCGCCGCGTATCTGGCGCGTGCCGGTCTGCGCACGATCGTGCTCGAGGCGCGTGACGCGGTCGGCGGGGCGCTCGCCACCCACGAGCTGGTGCCGGGCGCCCGCGTGCCGACCTGGGCCCACACCGTGGGGCGGCTGCGCGGGTCGATCGCGAACGACCTGGGGCTCGCTGCCAACGGGCTGCGGCTCGTCCAGCCGCAGGCACGCGTCACCTCGCTGCTGCCGGATGGGCCCGCGCTCACGCTGTGGGCGGACGAGACTGCCACGCGGCGCGAGATCGGCCGGCTCTCCGCCGCGGACGCGGATGCCTGGCCCGCGTTCGATGCCCGGGTGCGCGCCCTCGCGGCGGTCGTCTCGAGGCTCGCGGCGCTGACGCCCCCGGACACCTCGGGCGCCATGACCCGCGATCGCGCGGGGTTCCATGACGTCGCCGGTCTGCTGCGCCTGGGCATGCACATCCGGGGCATGACGGAGGCGGACATGCGCGACCTGACGCGCGTGCTGCCGCAGTCCATCGCGGACTTCCTCGAGGACCACCTGGAGAACGAGCAGCTGCGGGCGATGCTCGCGGTGCGGGGCATCCGGTTCACGTCCATGGGCCCCCACTCGGCGGGCACGGCCCAGGTGTTCCTCTCGGACACCGCGGGCACCGGTTCGGGCGCGGCCGGCGAGACGGTATATGTCCGGGGAGGCCCGGGCGCCCTGGCGGCGTCGCTGGCGTCGGCGGCCCGCCGAGCCGGCGCCGAGATCAGGACCGCGGCACGCGTGATGTCCATCCGCGCCACCGAGGACGGGGTCAGCGGGGTGGTCCTGGGCTCCGGCGAGGAGCTCAGCGCGGCCATCGTGGTCAGTGGCCTGGACCCGCGCCGGACCCTGCTGGACCTGCTCGACCCGGAGGTCCTCGGACCGCGCCCCGGCTGGCAGGCCGGCAACCTGCGGCAGCGCGGTGTCACGGCCAAGCTGGACCTGGCGCTCGCGGAGCTGCCACGGTTCGCGGGTCTGCCGGAGCCGGATGCCGCGCATCGTCTGCGGGGGCGGATCGTGGTGACGCCGAGCATCCGGTACCTCGATGACGCACACAACGCCGCGAAGTACGGCCGCATGAGCGAACAGCCGTGGCTGGAGGCGACCATCCCCAGCCTCGTGGACCCGCTGCTCGTGGACGGCGCCGCGGCGTCCGGGGTGCGACATGTCATGAGCGTCATCGTCCAGTCCGCGCCGTACGCGCTGCGTGAGGGCACCTGGGACGAGGCACGCGACACCCTCGCGGATCGCGCCACCGCCGTGCTGGAGACCGTGGCGCCCGGCATCGGGCGGCTGGTGGTCGCGCGCCACGTGGTCACGCCGCTCGACCTCGAACGCGACCTGGGCATGACCCACGGCCACCCACTCCACGGCGAGCCATCGCTCGACCAGTGGTTCGCGTGGCGACCGATGCTCGGCTCGGCGCGCTATCGGCTGCCCGTTCCCGGGCTGTATCTGTGCGCCTCGGGGGCGCATCCCGGCGGCGGCGTCACGGGCATCCCGGGCAGGAACGCGGCCCGCGAGATCGTGGCCGACCACCGCCGGTCCTGAGCGGCCGGCCGGGCACATCCATGGGCACCGCGCGTCGACCGCTGGGGGTCCTGCTCGTCACGCTCCTGCTCGTCACCGGGCTCCTCGCGGCGTGCCAGGTGACCGGCACGGTCTATGCGACCCGCGAGGAGCGGCAGACCGTGCCGGTCGGGCTCGCGCCGCTGGTCATCGTCGACACCTTCAACGGCCGCATCACGGTCAACTCCACCAACGAGACCGTGGTGACCATCCGCGTCAGCAGTCGCGGCTCGGGCACCGACGAGGCGGATGCCCAGCGGGACCTCGCACAGGTGGGCGTGGAGGTCGTCCAGGTCGGCGACCGGGTGATCGTCACGGCACGCCGGACGGACGACCCCATCGCGCTCGGTGACAGTGGCGCGGACGTGGAGCTCCTGGTGCCCCCCGCGGCGCGGCTCCAGCTGCGGACCTCCAACGGGCGTGTCGAGGTGGCCAACGTGGACGGCAGCATCCTCGCCCGGACCAGCAACGGCGCGATCACCACGCGCGGTGGCCGCGACCTCGACCTCGATACGTCCAATGGGTCGGTATCGGTCAACAACCCCGGGGGTCGGCTGAAGGTCCGCACCAGCAATGGGTCGCTGGACATCAACGCGGCCACCGACTCGGTGGTCACCGCCGAGACCTCCAACGCGCCACTGACGTTCAGTGGCTCGCTGGGGCCTGGCAGCCACGCGTTCACGACCAGCAACGCGAAGCTGTCCCTGACACTCCCCGGCGACGCGTCGTTCACCATCGAGGGCAGCACCTCGAATGCCGGTGTGTACACCGAGTTCCCACGACTCCAGGTGTCCGACACGACCATCCGGGGCACGACCGGGATCTCCTCGGTCACGGTCGTCCGTGCGACCACCAGCAACGGGGACCTGACCATCCAGCAGCAACGCCCGTAGGGCCTACGGGCGGTCGAGGCTCTCGGCGAGGTCCTGCTCGGCCATCGACGCGACCGGCAGGTCCCATGACCACGCCGACAGTCGCCGCAGCAGGCGTCCCGCGGTCAGGTCGAGCTGGATGGGCGTCACCGCGATGCGACCGTTGACCACCGCGTGGAAGTCGGTGCCCGGCTCGGCGTGGCCGGAGGGTGCCGGCCCGCCGATCCAGTAGTAGGGCACGCCCCGTGGGTCGAGACGCCGGATGAGGGCATCGTGATAGATGCGCTTGCCCATCCGCGTCACCTCGACGGGCACGTCGGTGCTCGGGTCGGGTCGAGCGGGCACGTTGACGTTGAGCAGCTCCCCGGGATCGAGGCCGTGCTCGAGGACGTTCACCGCCACCCGGTGGGCGACCCGGGCGGCGAGGTCGAAGTCGGGATGCTCGTAGTACTCCTGTGACATCGCGAACGCGGGGCACTCGTTGATGACCGCCTCCATCGCGGCGCTCACGGTGCCCGAGTAGGTCACGTCATCGCCCAGGTTCGCGCCGTAGTTGATGCCCGACGCCACGAGGTCGAAGCCCACCTCGAAGTAGCCCAGGAACGCGAGGCTCACGGCGTCGGTGGGGGAGCCGTCCACGGACCAGCCGACCGAGCCGTCCGCCAGGGTGCGTTCCCGGACCCGGAGCGGCCGCATGAAGGTCTTCTGGTGGCCGACCGCCGACTGGTTGGTCTCGGGCGCCACGACATACACGTCCCCCAGCGGCTCGAGGGCCTGCTTGAGCGCCAGGAGCCCGCGCGATTCGATGCCGTCGTCGTTGGTGACCAGGATGCGCGGACGTGTCGGCCACTGGTCGAGTGGCCGCGCCTCGCGGCGGGTGGCACGCGGCGCCGGAAGCTCCCGCTCACCGGCCGCGAGCGGCTCGCCCCGGTCCCGGTCGATGGCGCGACGTTCGAGACGATCGCCCTCACGCAGACCATCGCTGTCCGGGCGGGGACCCCGTCCCGGGTCGCGGGATGCGGCCGCGAGCTGGTGACCCAGGGCGTCGGGTCGTCCCACCGGCCCTGGTGCGGCATCACCGGGACGCGATGCCGGCACCCGGCCCTCCTCGGGCTCCTTGGTCACGACGGGCGGTCGTCGGAGGCAGGCCGCATGTCGCCGGGGCCACCGGGCACGACCACGGGCGCCGTCGGCACGCGCACAGGGCGACCCTGCCGCTCCTCGACACGCCGCGCCGCGCGGCTCGCGACGTCGCGTGGCGCACCGGCAGGGGATCGCTCGAGGTAGAAGAAGAAGGATGCCGAGATGACCGCGGCCACGGGCACCGCGAAGATCGCGCCCGCCACGCCCTGGAGCTTGAGGCCGATGAGCACGGACAGGAGCACGACGACGGGATGGATGCCCACCGAGTCCGCCATCACGCGCGGCTGGATGATGTTCATGACCACGAACCATCCAGCGACCATGATGATGAGCATCGCCACGACGGGGCCGCCCGTCAGCAGGGCCGCGATGACCGGCGGTGCCCATGACACGAACGGTCCGAAGAACGGGATCATCTGGAGCACGGCGACGATGACCGCGGTGGCCGGCCAGTAGGGCACGTCCAGGATGGCGCCGCCGACGGCGGCCACGAGACCGAGCACCACACCCTGGATGGCCTGGCCCCGCAGGAAGCCACCGAACGAGGACGAGACGCTCGTCTGGAGCAGCCGCACCTCGTCCGCGTACCGCTGGGGCGAGAGACGGATGAAGAACGCCAGGATACGGTCCTTGTCGATGAGGATGAACACGGACAGGAACACGACCATGAGCAGGTTGCCGATGATGCCCAGGCTGGCCGCGGCAAGGTTGGCCACGGCCCCCACCTGGTCACCCGCGAGGGTGCCGAGCGCGTCGCCTGCCTGCTGCACCGCCTCCGTCAGGTCCACGTTGACACCCACGCTGTCCAGCCACGCCTGGAGCGGCGCGAGCGTGGCGGGCAGGTTCTCCGGCTGCCAGCGCGGGTCCTTGAGGAGCTGGTCGAAGGAGCCCGCGACGCTCACCGCGATGACCACCACGATGGCGGACAGGATCACGAACAGCAGGCCGTAGATGGCCCCCACGACCGCGACCCGGGGGAGCACCGGCATCCGTCGTTCCACCCAGTTGGCGAGCGGCGCGAGGATGAACGCGAACAGCCACGCCATCACGAGGATGAGCAGGATGTCGCTGAAGAAGACCAGCACCTGCGAGA
Source organism: uncultured Anaerolineaceae bacterium (assembly GCA_964650135.1). GTDB lineage: Bacteria > Chloroflexota > Limnocylindria > Limnocylindrales > CSP1-4 > JAFMJV01. The sequence goes on from CAZYTQ010000013.1 coordinate 28,400, forward strand.
CCAGGCCGATGAGCACCAGGCCCACGGTCAACGTGCCGAGGACCAGCAGCGCGTGGATCCATCGGCCCTCGGACTGGAGCAGCCCCTTGAGCATGCGCGCAGTCTAGCGCGGCCGCACCGCGGCTCGGAGCGGGCGTGTCATGGATCGGTGGCTCCGTCAGCGCCCGTGCCCGCCTTCATGCCCGCACATCCCGTGCCCGCGCCCCCAGGGCGTGGGCAGAGGTCCCTGGTCATCCCGACCACATCCCGGGCAGGATGACGACGCAGCCACCCTGGCCGACACCCTGACCCGCCGACACGATCACCGACGACCCACCCGGATCTCATGGGATCGTCGATCTGGGCGGGCATCGTGGTCCCCGGTCGGTGACCGCCGGCCGCTTCGAGACCGTACCGGGGGACCATGCGTGAAGCGCAAGCTGCTCGTGGTCGTGGCCCTGTTCGTCATCGGCGTGGGCGCCATCGGCTCTGTGCTGGTCGCGCCCTCGTCCGGGACCGCCGCCACGACCACCTATCTCACCTCGACCGCGACCACGACGGACGTGATCCAGGAGGCCGCCGCGACCGGCACGGTCGCCGCCTCCACCGCCTATGGCCTGGGCTTCGGCCGGGGGGCCGCCACCATCGGCTCCGACGCCACCAGCTCGGGCGCCAGCACCGACCGCACATGGACGGTGACGGATGTGCGCGTGGTGGTGGGCGACCGGGTCACGGCGGGCGATGTCCTGGCCACCGCGGACAGCCAGCAGGCACGTATCGCGCTCCAGGAGGCCCATGTCGCCCTGACCGCGGCACAGCGGACGCTCGCCGACGCGGAGGAGGCGCCGACCGCCGATGCGCGGGCCGCCGCCGATTCGGCGCTGACGAAGGCCCGGATGAGCCTCGAGACCGCCAACCGCTCTCTGGAGGAGACGAAGGCGTCCAACGCGGCCTCGCTGACATCCGCCAGGACCTCGGTCAACGACGCAGGGTCCAACCTCGCCAACGACGAGGACGACGACGCCGCCTCGTCCATCCTGCGTCAGGACCGGCGTAGCCTTCGGGACGCCAAGCGCAGCCTCACGGCCACCAAGCGGGACAACGCGTCCCGGCTCGCCGATGCCGAGGAGGCGGTCACGAGCGCCGAGCTGGCGTTCGCGGACGCGCAGCGAGCCCACGCGGATGCCGTCGCGCCCACCGACGAGACGACCCTCGGGTCGTATCGTGCCGCCGTGGCCAGCGCCGAGCAGTCGCTCGACGCGGCACAGGTCGCCGCGGACGCGTCGAGCATCCTCGCCCCCGCCGACGGGGTCATCACCAGCGTCGACCTCGTGGTGGGTGCGACCGCACCTGCCGGCGATGCCATCGCGATGCAGGCAGGTCCGATGGTCGTGACCGCGTCCTTCTCCGAGTCCGACCTGACCGCCCTCGCGGCGGGTCAGCCAGCCACGGTCACCGTCGATGCCATCGGCGCGGAGCTCGCGGGCCGCCTGTCGTCGATCGACCCGGTCGCGTCGAGCTCCGGCAGCTCGTCGGTGGTCAGCTATCCCGCGACGATCACCATCGACGACGCGCCGGAGACCCTCCGGGCGGGCATGTCCGCGGATGTCGCCGTGACCATCGCGAGCCAGACGGACGTGGTCGCGGTACCCGTCGCGGCGCTCTCGGGTCGTGGCGGCCAGTACATGGTGCGCACCCTCGCCGATGACGGCGCCGAGCAGCTGGTCCCGGTGGAGGTGGGTCTCGTGACCGACACCCTCGCGGCCATCGCGAGCGGCATCACGGACGGCACCACGGTCATCACGGGCACCGCCAGCGACCAGGCCAACGGCTCGTCCACGACCACCACCCCGGGTGGCTTCGGGTTGAACGGCCTGGGCGGGATCGGTGGGGGCGGCGCGTTCCCGGGCGGTGCCGCGCCCCAGCGCGGCACGCGGCCATGAGCAGGTCGCTCCTCGGATCGCCCGGCGTGCCATCGGCGACCGATGCGGCCTGGGGCCAGCCGGACACGCCCGGCGTCTCGCAGCTCATCGACATCCGGGACCTGTGGCGGGTCTATCGCCTCGGCTCGGTGGTCGTGGAGGCGCTCCGGGGGGTCAGCCTCCAAGTGCGCCAGGGCGAGTTCGTGGCCATCGTCGGCCCGTCCGGCTCGGGCAAGTCGACGCTCATGAACATCATCGGCTGTCTGGACCGCCCATCGGCCGGCAGCTATGTGCTCGCCGGCACGTCCGTGGAGGGCCAGTCGGACGATGAGCTTGCGCGTCTCCGGAGCCGCGAGATCGGCTTCGTGTTCCAGAGCTACAACCTGCTGGCACGCACGTCGGCCCTGGACAACGTGGCGACGCCCCTGCTGTCCCAGGGCGTCGGTCGCCGGGAGCGCATGGAACGTGCGTCGGCCGCGCTCACGGAGCTGGGCCTGGGCGAGCGGCTCGACCACATGCCGAGCGAGCTCTCCGGTGGCCAGCAGCAACGCGTGGCCATCGCGCGGGCGCTGGTGACGAACCCCTCGATCATCCTCGCGGACGAGCCCACGGGCAATCTCGACACGGCATCCGGCGTGGAGGTCATGGCGCGCTTCCACGCGCTCCATCGGCAGGGCCGCACCATCGTGCTCATCACCCACGACAGCGAGGTGGCGGCACAGGCGCCCCGCCAGGTCCATGTGCGCGACGGGAGGCTGGTGTGAACGCGGCCGAGCTCGTCCGGCTGGCCCTGTCGCGGCTGGCCTCGTCGCGGATGCGGGCCCTGCTCACGATGCTGGGCATCATCATCGGCGTCGGCTCGGTGGTCGCGCTGGTGGCGGTGGGCCAGGGTGCGACATCCGGCATCTCGGCCAACCTCCAGGCGTTGGGCACCAACCTGCTCACGGTCAACGCGGGCGCCAGCACGAGCGGCTTCACGCGTGGCGCGTTCGGCTCCGCGACCACGCTCACCGTGGCCGACGCGGCTGCCCTGGCCGAGCTGGACGGGGTCGCCGCGCTCGCCCCGGAGCTGTCCACGAGCGCGCTGGTCACCAATGGGGACGCCAACGAGACGGCCACGGTGGTAGGCACCAACGAGGACTACGCCCAGGTCCGCAACTACGGGATCTGGCAGGGATCGTTCCTCAATGGCGCGTCGGTGGACGCCGGTCTGCGGGTCGCGGTCATCGGCTCCGAGACCGCCGAGAACCTCGGGCTGGGCGCCCAGGACATCGGCTCCGATCTGCGCATCGGTGGCATCCCGTTCCAGCTGGTGGGCATCCTCCAGGCCAAGGGCACGTCCGGAGCCGCGAGCAACGACGACATCGTGCTGGTGCCCATCACGGCGGTCCAGCACTACTTCAACGCCACGGACTCGGTGCGATCGATCGGCATCAGCGTGGCGACCCCCGAGCAGATGGACACCGTCAAGGCCGCGGCGACGGCACTCCTCCGGGAGCGTCACGCGATCGCCGCTGGTGCCACCAACGACTTCACCATCGCCGACCAGGCACAGCTGCTCGAGTCGGTCGATTCCATCAGCTCGCTGTTGACCATCCTGCTCGCGGGAATCGCCTCGATCTCGCTCGTGGTGGGCGGCATCGGGATCATGAACATCATGCTGGTCTCGGTCCGGGAGCGGACCCGTGAGATCGGCATCCGCAAGGCCATCGGCGCCCGCGGTCGCGACATCCTCGCCCAGTTCCTCGTCGAGGCGCTGACCCTGTCGGTCATCGGTGGCCTCATCGGCGTAGCGCTGGGTGTGACGGTGTCCGCGGTCGTGGGCCAGGTGGCCGGCTGGGGCTTCCAGCTCCAGCCCATGACGGTCCTGATGGCCGTCGGCTTCAGCCTCCTCGTGGGTGTCGTGTTCGGTGTCTGGCCGGCACGCCAGGCCGCGAAGCTCGATCCGATCGTGGCCCTGCGCTATGAGTGAGCCAGGCCCGACATCCCAGGAGACCCCCATGGACACCTTGACGTCGACCTCGGCGTCCGGCGCGACGCCCGATGACCCACGCCTCACGCGACTGCCGATCCCCGATGCGCTCGTGGCCACGATGCCGGTGACCCCTGTGCCAGCGCCGGCGCCGGCGGTCGCGCCGCCAGCACGCCGCCGCTCCAACGGCGAACGGATGGTCGATGGTCTGCTGGTCGTCGGACTCATCGTCGCGGTCGGTGGTGTCGGGTTCGCGGTCGGTCGTCAGACGGCACCTGCGTCGAGTGCCGCGTCCGGCGCGGCCGCGTTCGGCGGCTTCGCGGGCCGGGGAGGCCAGGGCACGACCGGCGGCCAGGGCACGACCGGCGGCCAGGGCACGACCGGCGGCCAGGGCACGACCGGCG
>CAZYTQ010000013.1:32776-37583 GCA_964650135.1 uncultured Anaerolineaceae bacterium
GCCAGGGCACGACCAACGAGCAGCCCGTGGCGCCAAGCGGCGCCCCATCGATCCCCGACACCGGCACGAACGGCACGACGGGTTCTCCCACCGACCAGGGCACGGGCACGACCGGCACCACGGACCAGGCGGGCGGTCCACCCCAGGGTGGCGGTCGGGGCGGCTTCGGTGTCGCCAGTGGCGCCACCGTCGCTGCCATCACCGACACCGGCCTCACGCTCACCACGGCAGACGGCCAACCCGTCGAGGTCGCGACCACGGCGGACACCACCTACCACCGGCAGGTCGCGGCGACGCGGGACGACATCGTCGTCGGGTCGAGTGTGCGGGTCCAGGTCGAGGGTGGCTTCGGTGGGCCGGGCGCCTTCGGTCGAGGCCAGGGTGGGCCAGGGCAGGATCCCACGGGAGCGCTGCCGAGTGGTGCTCCGGTCGCTGGGACGTCGATGACCGCCACGGAGGTCGAGCTCCTCGCGTCGGACACCGGGTCCGCCGCCACCGGTCAGGGTGGCCGGGGGATCCGCGGCGGCCTCTCGGGCACCGTGTCTGCAGTCGATGAGGGTTCGATCACCCTCACCACCGCGGCAGGGGAGACCACCGTCACGACGACGGACTCCACGACCTACGCCCAGCAGGCCGATGCCACACGGGATGACGTGACGATCGGCTCATCCGTGCGACTCACGACCGCCGGAAGGCCCGGCGGTGGGGATACGTCCGCCATGACCGTCTCGGACGTGGAGGTGCTGCTGCCCGCCGAGTGACCCCGCGGCCTGGTGCCCCGCTGGGCCGCCCGGCGCGTCCCCGTTTCAGGTTCGTCGAACAGGATGGCCTCCACTGCAGGGCATCGGGCCGCCGGCGGGCCTCAAGAGCCGTCCGATGGCCCCGCCCGCCGCACGATCGCTCCAGCGAAGCCGAACATGCGTCGACTCCAGCTCGTGGGAAGGGCACCAGGGACGCTCGAACGCGCTGGGACGGGCGATGAACCGTGCAGCGCGCGCGGTCCTGTTCGACGAACCTGAGATCCGCGCCGGAACCCCCTCGGACGTCGCAGTCATCGAGGCGGCGCCCGGCGGCGCCGCGATCACCACCAGCGGCACCGCGATCACTCGGGTCCCGCCACCGACCTCGCGCTTCTCACCAGACGGTGGCCACGGCGAGCGGAAAGCAGGGCGTGGCGCAGAGGCTCGGGCGCGTCCTTCGATCGCTTCCCTGGGCTTGGCGCGATCCGCGACCGCGGCTGACCAGGAAGGGCCCAGGGCCGCCATGCCCGGGGGAGCTACGTCGCGCGCTGGACCGCGTCGTGGTATCCGCGAGCGAGGGAGTGGCGCGCGGAGCTCGTCACTGGCGCGGAGCTCGTCGATCTCGGTGACAACGAACGAGCCGTCGTGCACCGACTCGTTGCGCTCGTAGATGATCTCGACCAGAGGTCCGTCCACGGGTGGGTGATGCGCCCTCGGTCGAGCATCCGGAGGACGTCACGGAGACGGTTCGGCCAGGAGTCACCCCCGGGTGCGTCGGTGGCCCCCGGGCGGGCCTGTCGGCGCGGGCCTATCGGCTCGGGCCGAGCCCTGCTGCGTCGTAGCAGATGCGCATGGTCTCGGCGGCCACGGGGGCGAGGCGGGCCGCACCCGCCTGGAGCACGTCCTCGACATATCCGGGACGTGCCTCCAGCTCCTGGCGTCGGTCACGCGCCTCGGCGAAGAAGTCGAGCATGCGCTCCGACAGGAGCCGCTTGGTGTCCACGCAGCCGGTGCGCGCGGTCCGCTCGCCGTCCCAGATGGTCTCGTAGTCGGTCGGGCTGAAGAACCGATGGAGCTGGCACACGTTGCAGACCTCGGGCCGACCGGGATCGGTCCGCTTGATGCGCTGGGTGTCCGTGACCATGCTCATGACCTGCTTCCGGATGTCCGCCTCGTCCCCGAAGATGTCGATGGTGTTGCCCTGGGACTTGGACATCTTGGCGCCGCCGTCCGTGCCCCGGACGATGGGCGAGTCCGTGAACACCGCCTGCGGCTCCACGAAGATCTCGCCGTAGCGCGTGTTGAACGCCCGCACGATCTCGCGCGCCAGTTCCAGGTGGGCCGCCTGGTCCTTGCCGACCGGCACATGGCGCGCGTTGTAGATGGCGATGTCCGCTGCCTGGAGGATGGGGTACGTCAGCAGCGCGTGGTTGATGTCGTCGGGCTGGGAGCGCTTCTTGTCCTTGAACGATGGTGTCCGCTCGACCCAGGTCACCGGCGTGACCGATGCGAACAGCCACATCAGCTCCAGGTGCTCGGGCCGGTCCGACTGGCGGAACAGGACCGCCCGCTCGGGATCGAGGCCGAGGGCGAGCAGGCCCAGCGCCATCTCGTGCGTGTTCCGGCGGATGGCCTCGCCATCATGGGTCGAGGTGAGCGCGTGATAGTCCACGATGCAGTAGATCGCGTCGTGGTCGTCCTGCATCGAGATGTAGTTGCGGAACGCGCCGAGGTAGTTGCCGACGTGGGGCAGACCGGACGGCTGGACACCACTGAACACGCGTTCCCGGGGTGCGGGGTCGCGCTGCAGGGGTGGCAGGGCCTGGAGGGTCGCGGCGGCGCCGCTCGGGGAGGTCACGAGGGCCGAGTCTAGCGCGCGGCCGCGGGGTCGTGGGTGGCGCAGCCGCCTCGGCCCTGCGCATCGGCTCGTCCGTTCGTGTGCCGTCGCATCGTCCGTTCCTCCCACCCTGTTCCGGCCCCTTCCTCATCGTCCTGCCCGGGATCTGGGTCGTCTGTCGCGGGGTGAGGACGCCCGCACCTGCCACGGACGCGTTCCGGGCCCTGCGGGACTGGTCCCTGGGTGGGTCCCTCATCCTGCCGCCCATCCTGTGAGAGCCGTTACACGGCTCGGAGGAGTCGATATCGCCCGGGGGGCCGATGCGGTCCCGACCGCGCGCCGAGACCAGACGGACCCTCGATGGCCGTGCCGCGCCCAGCACGCCGTCGATGCTGGTAGGTGACTCGATCCACCCCCGCTGATGCTCCGATATGCCTCAGGAAGGACGTGCCGAGCCCGATCCCGAGCACGGATCTCGATCGTTCGGCCGGCCTCGGGACCGCGGCCACCAGCGGCCATCACGCCGCTCCCCGTATGATCCGGGGGTGATGGACCCCAGTGCCGCTGCCCTCCTGGCGCCTGCCCGCGACCTGGCGCCTGCGCGCGAGACGCCCGCCCCCGGCACCGGCGTGCTCGCGACCGCGCCCGGACGCCCGCTGCGGGTGGCGTTGCTGGGTCTCGGCACCGTGGCCCGCCCGGTCGCGGCGCACCTCGTCGACGCCGAGTGGCGCGCGCACGTCCTGGCACGGGGCATCCAGCCACCGGAGCTCGTGGCGGTGGGTGTCCGGGACCCGGATCGGCCCCGCGGCCTGACCCTCCCCGACGCGGTCCGGCGTGTCGACGACCTGGCGGGGCTCGCGCAGGATCCGGACGTGGACGTGGTCGTGGAGCTCATCGGCGGCACGGATGATGCGGGCCACGTCCTGCGCGCGGCCATCGATGCGGGTCACGCCGTGGTCACGGCGAACAAGGCGCTCCTTGCCACGCACGGCGCTGCCATCGAGGCAGCCGCCCGCAACGCCGATGTCGCGGTCCGTTGCGAGGCGGCCGTGGCGGGCGGGATCCCGGTCCTCGGGCCGCTCGTCCATGACCTCGCCGCCGACCGGGTGCTGGCCATCCGAGGCATCGTCAACGGCACCACCAACCACATCCTGAGCGCCATGGCGCGGGACGCCCGCGACTACGGGGACGTGCTGCGCGAGGCGCAGGATCGGGGGTATGCGGAAGCGGACCCGAGCGGCGACGTCGAGGGCCATGACGCGGCGCACAAGCTGGCCATCCTCATCCGGCTCGCGTTCGGGGCATGGCCGGATGTACGTCAGGTGCGCCGCAGCGCGCCCGCGGTGACCGGCGACGACAGGCCCGGTATCACCGGTGTCAGCACCCGCGACATGTCGGGCGCCGCACGGCTGGGTCTCGCCATCAAGCTGGTGGCACGCGCAGAGCGCGCAGCCGAGGGCGCGATCCGTGCCGCGGTCACGCCCATGGCGGTGGCGCGTGGCTCCATCCTGGGCAGCACGGACGGTGTCACCAACCTCGTCGAGGTCGTGGCCGATCCCGTGGGCCGGGTCGCTTTCCAGGGACCCGGCGCGGGCGGACCGGCGACCGCGAGCGCGGTCCTGGGCGATCTCCTCGCCCTGGCGCGTGGCGACGGCTCCACGTGGCAGGACCTCGCACCCGCACCGGCCCTCGACCTGCCGATGCACGACGACCTCGGGGTCGAGCGGTCGTGGCTGTTCGTGGCACCGGACCTGGCCCTCGGCCGGCCCCTGGGCGAGCTGGGTGGCATGGTCCTGGCCCGCGACGACGACGCGTTCGTGGTCCGACCGATGTCCCTCTCGGCGATCCGGGAGCGACTGGACATGCTCGACATCCGGACCGCGCTGTACCCCGTCCTCGCGGAGGCATGAGCATGCGCATGAGCCAGGTCATCCAGCGGCTGCGGGCCGAGGAATCGAGCGTCGGTGCCCGTCCGCGGCTGCTCCAGCGATATGCCTCGTTCCTGCCCGTCACCCCGGATACGCCACCGCTGTCGCTGGGGGAGGGGGCGACCCCGCTGGTCCATGCCCGACGGCTCGGACGTGCCATGGGCTGCCCGGACCTCCACCTCAAGCTGGAGGGTTCCAACCCCACGGGCTCGTTCAAGGACCGGGGCATGGTCGTCGCGGTCGCCAAGGCGCTCGAGGAGGGCGCGCGGGCCATCATCTGCGCCTCGACCGGCAACACCTCC
>CAZYTQ010000014.1:0-37496 GCA_964650135.1 uncultured Anaerolineaceae bacterium
CGCGCGTGGTCACGAGACCACGCCCAACTTCGCCGACGACACGCAGATCCCGGAAGCCGACGCGCGCCGAGCGCTCATGACGCTCGGCTGGTTCGTCGCGATCCGCTGGATGGATGCTCGCGGTCACCCGGTACAGGAACGGATCGTCGAGGTCCCACCGGCGAGCATCCGGGACACCGACAACCAGTCGATGCTCGGTCTCCCCAGACCCCAGGATCGCAGTCGTCTCGATCGCATCGACGATGCCGCCCGCATGATCCGGGACGATGGTCACCTCGAGTCGCACCGAGATCGGCGCCACCGCATCGGATCGGACGCGCAGGTCCACGACCACGCGCCCGGTCGCGGGGTCGGGTTGGGCGTGCAGGTCGAGGATGCGGATCGCCGGCTCCATGGCCAGCTCGACCGGCAGCAGGATGCCGCCATGCGCGTGGAGCCAGCCCGGGTGGTAGCCCCGGTGCCGCTTGTTGCGATGCGGGATCTCGCCCAGCACGAGGCCATCGACCGGGTCGTCCCCGGGTGCCACCACCCGCACGGCCACGAGCGCGTCACTGCCGGGCATGGCGACATCCGTGATATCCAGCTCGAACGGCGTCTCGCCATCGTCGTGGGTGCCAACGAGCGTCCCAGCCACCCAGACCGTCGACCGGTAGTCGACCGCGCCGAAGCGCAGGAGCACCCGATGGCCACTGGGGACGCGCCCCGGGACCGCCATCCTTGCCCAGTACCAAGCGACCCCGACCGCGTCCGGGAACACCTGGCCGATGATGCCGGGCACGGGCGCCGGCAGCGCACCCGGCTGCATCGCGTTCGCCCATCCCGCGGTGATGCCCTCGTCGGCAGGGTCCGGGAGCAGGGACCAGTCGGTGAGTCTCACCCAGCGCGCTCGATCACGGCCGTCTGGCCCGACCAGCCATGCCAACGTGCGAGGGCAAGTCCGAGCCGCTCGACCGCCTCATCCCAACCAGGATCGACGCACTGGAGCATCAGGTGCGCCACGCCAAGCTCCTGGTACCGACCGAGCAGATCTTCCACTGCGTCCACCGAGCCACGGACCACCTGCATCCCGGCTCCTGGCGAAGGCGCCAAGTCGTCGAACACGATGAACTCCCCGACAGTGGTCGCGATGGTCGCGGGATCGCGACCTTCGGCCTCGCACGCGGCATCGAGCGCCCCACGCTGTCGGGGCAGGTCATCCGCTCCACCCAGATAGTGGGCGTTCCACATGTCCGCGAATCGAGCCGTGAGTCGCAGCATCCGAGGTCCATCGGCGCCGATGAGGATAGGTGGGCCCTTGGGACGCGGCCCCACAGGATCGATGGCGCAGTCGCGCGCCACGTAATACCGGCCCTCGAAGTCCACGCGGCCATCCCGGACCAGCGGTCCGATGATGGACATCGCCTCCTCGAACCTGCCCACGAGGTGATCGAACGGGACGCCAAACGCCCGATGCTCCGCCTCGGCCCAACCGGCCCCCACCCCCAGGATGTGACGACCGCCACTCACCTCATCGAGCGCCACGGCCATCTTTGCGAGCAGCGCTGGGTTGCGGAAGCCGGTGCAGATCACCCAGGCACCGATCTCGACCGTGGACGTCGCCTCTGCCAAGGCGCTCATCCATGTCCAGCCCTCCCATGCGCCAAGCTGGTTCGGATATCCCCAACCCTCGGCAGGGCGGATCGCATCGGGTGCGCGGAAGAGCAGGTGGTCGTTGATCCAGATGGAATCGAACCCCAGGTACTCCACGCGCAGGGCGCGCGCACGCGTCTGCACATAGGACGCCGCGACCCCCGTGGAGTTCGCGGCCACGGTCGGCAGGATTACCCCCACCTTCATGTCATTACCCCTTCAAGCCTGTCATGGCCACGCCCCGGATGAAGTAGCGGGATGCCACGAGGTATACCGCCATGACCGGGATCACCGTCAGCATCGAGCCCGCGGACCAGAGGTCATAGCGTCCGAAGTGAAGGCTCTTGAGACCCGACAGCAACAGCGGCACCGTCTGGTTGTCGGCACTCGTGAGGACCGTGCTCGGCCACATGAAGCTATCCCAGCTCCCGAGGAACACGAACACGGCGAGCGCGGCCAGTGGTGAGGCAGACAGCGGGACGATGATTCGGCCAAAGATGTAGAACTCGGAGGCCCCGTCGATCCGCGCTGCGTCGATCAGCTCATCAGGGATGCCTTGGATGAACTGCCGCATCATGAATACGCCGAATGATGTCCAGAGGCTGACGATGACGACCCCGGCCAGGTTGTTCGCGAGCCCGGCATCCGCGATCGTGATGTACAGCGGCACGAGCACGGCGATGAACGGGACCATGAGCGATGAGACCACGAGCAGGAAAAGCAGATCACGGCCCGGGAACCGGTACTTGGCGAACACGTAACCCAACGCCGCCGACGTAAGCAGCGACGATGCCGTGACGATGACACCTACTAGGATGCTGTTCTTGAATGCGTCCACGATATTGACGCGAGCGAGGATGTCTTGGTACGCCTTGGTCGTCCATACATGCGGGAGCATGTCGCTCGACGACACGAGCTCTCGGAATGGCTTCAGGCTGCCCAGGAACGACCACAGGAATGGTGCCACCGCGACGAAACAAGCGATGATCAGGATGATGTGCGGTATCGATCGCGAGACCGTGCGGGAGACGATCTCAAGCGGTGGACTGCCGCGCGCCCCAGCCATCAGTATCGATTCCGGAGCAGGCGCAGCCAGACCAGGCTGATAGCGAGGATCACTACGAACTCCAGGATAGCCGCCGCCGAGGCCGTCCCGAATCGGATGTAGGTGAACGCTTCCTCGTAGATGACCATGTTGTAGAGCAGGGTTGACTCGCCCGGCCCACCCTGATATCCAGGCTGGCCGGTCACCACCGTCGGTAGTGTGTATTCCTGGAAGCTGCCGATGGTGATGAGCACCAGCACCAGCGCGAGAGTCGGCATGAGCAGCGGCAGAGTGACCTTGCGGAACACCTGCATCCGCCCGGCTCCGTCCACCCGCGCCGCGTCGTATACATCGCCCGGGATGTTGAGGATTCCGGCTGTCAGGATGACCACGAACAGCCCGATGGACTTCCAGGCGCCGATGCCCACGAGCGTCGCAAGGGCCGTATCGGAACTGGACAACCATTGCAGGGCGGGCAGCCCAAGCCCGGTCAGTACACGATTGAAGAAGCCCACCTCGGGATCCATGAGGACCCGGAACAGGACCCCGAGGGCGACCACCGACACCACGACCGGCAGGAAGATGATCGCCTGGTAGACCGATCGGCCGCGGCCGATCGAGGCGAGGCACACCGCCAGCAGCAGGCTGACGGGCACGATGAAGACGAACGACAGTGCGCTCCAGGCGAGAGTGTTGACGACGCCCACCCAGAAGCGGTGGCTCGCGAACAGCTGCGCGAAGTTGTCGAGCCCGACGAACCGGCTGGACGCCGGATCGAGCAGGCTGTAGTCGAGGAATGAGAGCTGCGCCGACCGAAGGATCGGGAGCATCACGAAGACGGTGTACCAGATCCCCGTTGGGATGAGGATGACCGCCGCGAACCGGAACTGAGGGCTCCTGATGGCTTGTCGGACGCGCTGCCACGGCCCACGTCGGTGTCTCACCGCGCCCGCCGTCCTACCTGTCGTCAAGGTCGGATCCGCACGGTCCATGGTGGGGATGGGAGTGTATGCACGTGAGGGCGGTGACCGTCAGGAACCCCGCCCGAGTGTGCATCAGGCTGTGTACTTGGCCTTGTCCTGGACGTACTGCGCGTGCTGTGCCTCGAAGCGACTCTGCAACTCTGCGGCGGCCTGGGCAGCCGTCATGTTGCCCTGTCGAACCTCTGAGCAGACCACCCCAGCGGCGTTCTGGCACTCGAGGAAGTAGCCGAAGTCATACCCGAGGTACTCCACACGCGAGTTGAGGATGTTGTACCACTGGCTCGCCTGGACGACCGGGTCATCCGGGCTTGGGTTCTCGAACCGGGACGTATCGTCGAGGAGGCCCGCCCACGCGATCTGGAGCAGACCACGGTAGATCTTGGCGAACTCGAGCTGGCCTTCCTCAGAGGCAACGAACCGCAAGAATGCCACCGACAGGTCCGGATCCTTCGCCGCCTTCGGCGCCAGGAATCCCCAACCGCCGCCGCCCACGAATAGGGGGTCCTCACCCGCGTTCACCTTGGGTGCGCCGCTGAGCTGGAAGTTGTAGCCGAGGTCGAGGGCCGACTCCACATCGACACCCTGACCGCGGGCCAAGGCGACCTTGCCCGCCAGTGCTGCGTCGATCGCGGACTGGTCCAGCTCGGTCTCGATGCCCAGGCTGACAGGGGTCTCGGCGAGCAGCTCGATCGCCCTGACCCCTGCGTCGGTGTCCATGAAGAATGTCTGGCTGGCCTGATCCCACCACGGCTGGCCGAGGCTGCGCATGATGCCCAAGATCCCTTCGAGCTCGAACGGCTTGCTGCTGAGGCCCCAGCGCGACACCGTGCCGTTGGACTCGATCTGGAGGGCACGAGCCAGCTCCCACATCGAGTCATAGCTGTCGAAGTAGGTCTGACCGTTGGTCGGCGGGAACTTGGCGGCCGCATCGGCACCCAGTGCCTGGACATCATCGACCGGAACGTTGACGATGTGGCCCACCGCGTTGGATTCGACAGGGACACCGAAGATGTCGTCCTCGAACCGCCAGCCGCCCATCGAGTCAGCAAGGAAGTCGCGCTCGGGGATGACCCCGTTCGCGTCATACACCGACTCCTTGATGGGCATGCATACCCGCTGGATGAGTAGGCCCTGCATGACGGGCGCGTAGTAGCACATCACGTCCGGCTGGGTGCCGGCCGCGAGGGCGGCGACGAACTTCGGCGCCAGATCGGGGTCGATCGGCTCGACCGTCATCTGGGCACCGGTCTTGGAGTTGAACAGGCCGACCATTCGCTCGTACGCGCGGATGTGAGGGTCGTATTTCAGGCCCCACAGGACACCGGTGTGGCCGGACAGGTCCGGAAGCACTGGCGGCAGCGGCTCGCCCGGGATCGGTGACTGACCTCGTGCGGTGCGGCCCACGGTTCCGACGAGCGCCGCTCCTGCGGCAGTGGCGCCGGTCAGCTCCAGGAAGCGGCGGCGAGACATGCCTGCGTGCGCCAGGGATTTGACGGGGTCCATCGGCGAACTCCTCCACTCCATCGGCCAGACCCGGTGCGGCCCGGCGGCGACTGTTGCGGGAGTGTGGCGGGATGGTTGCGGGCTGTCAAGATATCGTATCTGATGTCGCATCCACCGCATCTGATGTCGCGCCCCTGGGGGCGGCCGGCGTATGATCCGCTCTTCGCCGCGGACCCCAGTGCCGCGGACAGCGGGGACCCGGAGGTCGATGGTGTCGAGGACGTGGTCGGGCATGGATCCAGGGCTGACGCCGCCGGTCGACCTGCGCATCCCCATCGACGTTCGGACCCACAAGCGGGCGGTGTACGACCGCCTGCGTCACATGACGATCACATTCGAGCTGCCGCCGGGCACGCGGCTCGTGGAGTCGCAGCTGGCGGAACGGCTGGGCGTCTCGAAGACCCCGGTGCGCGAGGCGATCGGGCTGCTGGAGGCGGATGGCCTCGCGCGCACCATCCCGTACCGAGGCGCCATGACGACGTGGCTGTCAGTGAACGAGATGACCGAGCAGGGGTTCCTGCTCGATGCCCTCGAGGTGCCGGCCTACCCCATCGTCGTGAAGCGCATCACGGATGCGGAGCTGGCGGCGGTCAGCGACATCGTGGACGACTTGGTCGAGGCTCGACGTGTCGGGGACGGCACAGCGTTCGGTGCCTGCCAGGTCGCCATCCACGACAGCCTGTTCGCGTGCACCGGCTGGCCACGGCTTCGTGCGCTCATCCACCAGGTCATGGGGCCGGTGGGTCTGCGATACGACCGGGCGCTGGTGTACCCCTTCGAGAGCTCCTGGGACATGCTCCTGGAGCTCTCGGTCACCCGCTTCGAAGCCCTCCGCCAACGTGATGCCCGAGCAGCCGTCCGAGATGTCGGACGGCTGCGGAGACGGCTCCATGCGCTCAACCTGGAGCGGCTCCAACTACCATCCGTAGCCCGCTACTTCCGGGACGAGCCGAGCGAGATGGACCTGACGTCACGACGGCAGGCTGCCGGCTGACGACGGCTCCCGGGATCGGCTGGCAGCGCGGGCGCGATCGCGCATCGGCCGACCGGTGCCCCCGTAACGCGCAGCGAGCACCTCGGCCATGATCGCGACGGCCGTCTCGGCGGGCTCCCGGCCACCCAGGTCGAGCCCGATGGGTCCCCGCAGCCGGTCCAGGTCCTCGACCCGCACGCCGGCCTCCAGCAGGCGAGCCTGTCGGTCCGACTGGGTCTTCCGACTGCCCACGGCGCCCACGTAGCGGCATCCTCGCGCGAGCGCGGTGACGATGGCCGGCTCGTCGAACTTGACGTCGTGGCTGAGCACCACCACCGCATCGTCCGGGCCCAGGCCGATGGTCTCCGCCAGCTCATCGGGCCAGCCGACCAGCAGCTCGTCCGCATCGGGGAAGCGCTCACGGGTCGCGAAGCTCGGGCGCCCATCGATGACCACGGTCCGATAGCCCAGGATCCGGGCGATGGCATCGAGCGCCATGGCCACCTGGACCGCACCCACGATGACCAGGCGTGGCGGTCGCGCGAAGGCTTCGATGAACCACGATCGACCGGCCGCCTCGAGGGTCCGCGAGCGACCCCGCTCGAGGACATCGACCGCCGCCGCCACGAGCGCGGCATCGGTCGTCGAGTCCCCCGACGAGCCGGTCAGCACGCCGTCCGTGTCAACGACCAGGCGTCGCTCGGGCGGCGCCCCCGCACCCGGGGTGTGTGGTCCGGGCCCCGGTCCCGGCGCATCCGCCGGCAGTGGCGTGACGACCGCGCGGCCCAGCGTCCGTGCCGCCTCCCGCACGACCTCGTCCACGCGCGGCTCCACGAGCACATCCACGGTGCCCCCGCAGGCGAGACCGACATCCCACGCCTGCTCGTCGCTGATGCCGTAGCGGATGACGCGGCTGTGGCCATCCTGACGGGCACGATCGATCTCCTCGGCCGCGGCGCCTTCCACGCAGCCGCCGCTGACGCTGCCCGCCAGTCGGCCGTCGCCGCTCACCAGCAGCACCGCGCCCTCCGGTCGTGGCGCGGAGCCGAAGGTCCGCACCACCACCGCCCGGCCGACCGGTTCGCCCGCGGTGGCCCAGGCGTCCAGCTCGCGCAGCAGCTCCCTCATGGGCCGTCCTGTGAGACAGCGAGGGACCGCGGCCTCATCGGAGCGTCGCCCCGGAACGTGCCCCGGCATCGTCCTCCAGCGCGCGGGCCAGGAGCTCGAGGCTCGCGAGGTCGTGCGAGGGCAGGAACACGTCGATGTGCGGCCACGCGGCCGCCATGCCTGCCGCCAACGGTCGATAGCCCGTCGCGCCGGCCAGCGGGTTGAGCCAGATGAGCCGATGACACGACCGCCGGAGGCGCGCGGTCTCGGCGGCGACCTCCGCGGGGTCGCCGCGGTCCCAGCCGTCCGACACCACGAGCACGATGGCGCTCGACCGAAGGGTCCGTCGTGACCATCGCTGGTTGAACTCCCGGAACGCGGTGCCGATGCGGGTCCCGCCCGACCAGTCGCCGACCGCATCCGAGATGCGCAGGAGTGCCTCGTCCGGGTCGCGGGTCCGCAGCTGGGGCGTGATGCGCGTCAGCCGGGTGCCGAAGCAGAACGCCTCCGTGGGCACCTCCGTCCGTGCGAGGGCGTGGCAGAACCGGAGCAGCAGCCGGGCGTGACGCTCCATCGACCCGCTGATGTCGCACAGCAGCAGCACGCCCCGAGGCCGTGCCACGCGGCGCCGCCAGAGCCACGTCACCGGATCGCCACCCGTCGCCAGGTTGCGACGCATCATCGGCCGCGGCGCGAGCAACGTGCCCTGATGATGGAGCCTCCAGCGACGCGTCCGGCGCCGAGGCATGCGCAGCACCATCCGGTCGATGAGCCGCTCCGCCTCACGCAGCTCCTGGGGCGTCATCCGGTCGAAGGCACGGCCACGCAGCCGCTCACCGGCGCTCCACGCGGTCTCCGAGGGCGTGGGCTCCTCCTCGACCTCGTCCCCCTGCTCGATGGCGCTGGTGTCACGGACCACCCCCGCGGCCACGACCGCAGCGTCATCGGGGAGCGCCTCGGGTGATGGACGGGGTGGTGACTCGCCGGACTCGTCGACCTCCGTGGCCAGCTCGGGCATGGGTGCCGGCATGAGGCCCCGGCCGCGCCAGAACCGCGCGAAGGCACGCTCGTAGGGTTCGATCTCGTCACGTCGCCGCACGAACAGCGCGGCGCCCGCGGCACGCACCTCCTCGCGATCGCCGATGTCCACGAGGTCGAGCGAGCGCACGTAGTCGAGGACCGCGGCGAGATCGGCCGTCAGGCCCTCGCGCTTGAGCTCACGGCCGAAGCCGAGGACGCTCCACAGCAGCGAGGGCCCCGAGACCTGGACCTCGGGCAGGATGCCGGTCGCCGGTACGCTCGCGCTCGCGCGTCCGGGGACGGCGTCAGGCGGCGCCACCCGCCTGCACCTCGGCGAGGAGCGCCGCGGCCCGGGCGCCCCGGATGAGTCGCACGTCCTCCTGGTACTTGAGCAGCACGCCGAGCGTCGGGTCGATGACCTCCGGGGACAGGCTCGGCGCACCGAGCGCCACCAGCGCGGATGCCCAGTCGAGCGTCTCCGCGACCCCGGGCAACTTGGTCAGGTCCGTCTCGCGCAGCCGCTGCACGAAGCCCACGACCGAGCGAGCCAGTCGGACGTCCATGCCTGGCAGACGTGCCTGGACGATGGCCAGCTCCTTCTCCGCGGTCGGGTAGTCGATCCAGTGGTACAGACATCGGCGCTTCAGCGCGTCATGGACCTCCCGGGTCCGGTTGGAGGTGAGGATCACGCGGGGCGGTTGCTGGGCGCGGATGGTGCCGATCTCCGGGACCGTGACCTGGAAGTCGGACAGGATCTCCAGGAGGAACGCCTCGAACTCCTCGTCGGCGCGGTCGATCTCGTCGATGAGCAGCACGGGCGGGGTGCCATCGACCGACTCCAGCGCCTGGAGCAGGGGCCGACGGATGAGGAACTCCGGGCCGAAGATGTCGTGCGCGGTGGTATGCGCCTCACCGCGCGCCTCGCGCAGCCGGATCTCCAGCATCTGGCGCGGGTAGTTCCACTCGTAGACCGCGGTCGTCACGTCCAGGCCCTCGTAGCACTGGAGTCGGATGAGTCGGCTACCCAACACCGACGTGAGGACCTTGGCGACCTCCGTCTTGCCGACCCCCGCCTCCCCTTCGAACAGGATCGGCCGACCGAGCTCGAGGCCCAGGAAGATGACCGTCGCGAGGGCGCGATCGCACACGTAGTCGTGCTCGGCCATCGCGGCCTGGATCCCGTCGATGGAGCGCGTGCTGACCGGTCGGGTCAGGTCGGTCGTGGGGGTATCGGGAAGGATGGTCTCGGTCACGCAGGAAGCGTAGCGCGAACGCCCGGGGCGAGCGGCGTGTCATCCGCGCGAACGGCGGGTCGCGCTCGTGGCTGGTGTGGCTCACGATCGTGGCTGGTGGCTCGC
The DNA here is from genome assembly GCA_964650135.1 of uncultured Anaerolineaceae bacterium. Taxonomy (GTDB): domain Bacteria; phylum Chloroflexota; class Limnocylindria; order Limnocylindrales; family CSP1-4; genus JAFMJV01. Next base: position 9,619 of record CAZYTQ010000014.1, read on the forward strand.
TATCGTGGCCCCATGACGACGGACAAGCTGGACTGGCACTGGGATGCGGCGGTCCAGGCCGGGCAGCCCGGCGAGCAGGGGTTCGTGCACATCGCATGCGTCCTTGCGTGGGCCATCCAGCGGGATCTCATCGCCAAGCGGCTCTGGTCGCCAGACCTGGTGCAGCGCGTGCGGGACGGCTCGGTCACGCTCGACGAGCTCATCGAGGCCAGCGACCAGCGACTGGTGGACGAGATGCTGTCCCGCGAGGGCCGGCGGTTCACGGCGCACTCGTACGACGCCTACGTGCACGCGTATGACGAAGCGTTCCCGGACGTCCCGGACTACGCGGTGCCCTTCGATGCAGTGACGCGCCAAGTGACGGCAGGGCTCCTGGACGGGCTGTTCGCCGCATGGGTGGCCGCAGGTCGTCCCGAGCCGGAGCCCGGCGGGGCCGACGACCTGACCCCGGAGGAGTCCGAGGCGCTCGAGCGCGCCATCGACCAGGCGATCGAGCGGCAGATCGTCATCCCTGCGGACGCCACCGACGAGGAGATCGATGCCCTGCTCGATGGCATCGAGGGACCCGACAGCGGGGCCTCCGGCGGCTGAGCGCGTTGGGGCAGCAGTCCGCCGGGGACCTCGCGGCCGGCGGTCATGACCCAGCGCCTCGATGCGTCCCTCGTCCCTGCGTGCCCACCCGGGTCACGACCACCCCCTGCTCGACATCCGGACCTGGTCGACGATCCGCCACGGCTCCCCATCGATGCGCAGCCGGATCCGCCAGAGGCCCCTCGTACCCGACAGCTTCCGCACGCCCGATGGCCTCGGATCCTCCCAGCCCATCGTCGTGGACCGATTCCACGCGTGTGGCATGATCGCGCCGCGCGACGGCACCCAGGCCGTGTGCAGCCACGCCGCGGCGTGGGACCGAGCGGGTCGAGCAGGGGCAAGCCGTGGTGTCCGGATGAGAGGCAGGGAATCGCGTCCACTGGTGAGTCGACCGCGCCTGATCGCGCTCATCGGTGAGGCCCCGGTCGTCCTGCTGGAGGCACCCGGCGGCTTCGGCAAGTCCACGGTCGCGCATCGACTGGCCGCGAGCGCCGACCTCCCCCTGGTCCGAGCGGTCCTCCCCTCGTCCGCGGACCTGACGAGACTCCTGACCGGCCTGCGCCTCGCAGCGAGGCGTGCGGGCCTCCCCGTCCTCGCGGACGCGATCGACCCCGAGGACGGCGATGCATCCCTGGATGGCCTCGCCACGCGGCTCGCCGCGGGGCCCGGTGCCGTCCTCGCGGTCGACGATGTCCACCGCGCCGATCCGTCGGCGATCGGCTGGCTGACCGACCTCGCCGAGCGCCTGCCGCCGGGCGCGCGCCTGATCCTGGCCGGTCGACGACTCGGCCGCGAGCTCGCCGGCCTCGTGGACCGCGTCGGTGCCGTGCCGCTGGGCCCCGACGCGCTCCGCCTGGATCGCGCCGAGACCGCGCGCATGCTCGGCGCCGATCCGGGGGTGGCCGCCGATGGTGGCCGCGTGGACGATGCCCTCCTGGCATCGGGTGGCTGGCCGGCGGCCGTCGCGTTGATGGCGCTGGGGACGTCGGCGGGTCGGCCCGCATCGGTCGTCGACGAGCCGCGCTCGGTGCTTCGGGCGCTCGTGGTGGAGATGATCACGGCGGCGCCCGCCAGCGACCGTCGGCTGATCGGCGAGGTGGCCCACCTGCCCCTGCTGTCGAGCGCGGTCGCGTCCGCGGTGGGCGGCGAGGGCGCCCTGGACCGGCTGCTGGACGCGGGCCTCCCGATCCGGTTCCGGCCGGACGGCTGGGGCGAGATCCCCGACGCGGTCCAGGAGCTGATCCCACCCATCCCCCTCGATCGCGAACGGACACGGGCCGTCGCGGTGATCTACGCCGATCGCGGCGAGCTCCTGGAGGCGGTCACACTGCTGCACACGTCGGGTGACCCGGACGGCATCGCGAGCCTGCTCGATACGGCCCCGCGGGAGATATTGCTGGGCACGGGCCTGGTGGCGCTCGAGGGGATCGTGGCAGCGCTTCCGGACGAGGTGCTCATCGGCCATCCGGGCCTGATGGTCCGTCTCGTCCGCGCCGCGGAACGGCATGCCCGCCTCCGCTCGGTGTGGACGACACGCGCCCAGCAGCTCTCGTCAGGCGATGATGCGAGCGCCCTCGCGCTGGACGCCGAACGAGCGATCGACCTCGGGCGTGCGGGGGATCTCGACGGCGGCGCCGCCCTCGCCGATCGCGTGATCGCCGCCACGGGTCCCGACGATCCGGCGACCCTCGGACGGGCCCGCTCGATCCGCGGCCTGCTCCGGCTGGTGGCGGGTCATTCCGGGTCGATGGACGACGCGGCCGCAGAGCTGGAGGCGGCCATCGGGCTCCTGCACGCGGCCGGTGAGCGAGCGTGGGAGGCCGACACCTGGCAGGCGCTGGGCTTCGGCTGCTGGTTCACACGTGGTGCTCACGACGCGGCCATCGACAGTCTCGAGCGTGCGCTCGCGCTCCGGCCGGCCGGTGACCCATCCCGGGCCGCGACCCTGACCTTCCTGGCCGAGGTGTACACGCATCGGGGCCGGCTGGACGATGCGGATGCGGCGGTCCGCGAGGCAGAGACCATCGCCCGACGGTCCGGTGACCATCGAGGTACCGCGTACGCCGCGTGGTCGCGCGCCAGGCTGTCCGCCGAGCGGCGGGACCGGGCCGGCGTGCATGGCGCGCTCGCCATCATGGAGTCGCACCCGGATGGCTGGTTCGATGGCCTCGCCGGCACGGAGGCGCTCGGCGACGCGACCGACATGCTGGCCCTGGTGGGTGACATGGAGGCGGCTTGGCGCTCGCTCGACCGAACGGAGACACGCGCCCGGGGCTCGGCGCGACCGGACGCGGGCCTGAGCGCCAGGTGCCGACTCGAGACGCTCGATCGCGATCCGGCCACGGCGCTGGCTTCGCTCGATCGACTCGACGGGAGCGCGTTCAGCGACCCGCGCGACCGGTGGCTGCTGTCGCTGGAGCGCGCCGCTTGTCACGCTCGACTGGGCGACCGGGCAGCTGCTGCCGAGCATCTCGCCCAGGCGCGACAGGCGGTCGCGGCACAGGGCGACCCCGAGCGCATCGAGCGCCGCGAGCCCGAGCTGCTGGCCATCGCCGCACCGGGCGTCGAGGCGCCCGCCATCCCGCCGGAGACGATCATCGTGCTCCTCGGCCGGTTCGCGGTGGAACGAGGCGGTGTCGACGTCAGCCCTCCGGCAGGACGACCATCCAGCCTGGTCAAGCTGGTCGCCCTGCGTCAGACGCTCACCCTGGACGAAGCCATCGATGCACTGTGGCCGGGAACGGACGAGGAGGACGGCCGAGCGCGACTGCGGAACCTGCTCAACCGGATCCGGACGGCGTCCGGGGATGTCATCCAGCGGCGCGAGGGTGCGTTGGCACTCGCGCCAGGTGTGATCGTGGATGCCCAGCGGTTCGAGCACGAGGCTGGCATGGCGCTGTCGGCGGCCAGCGGCGACCGGGTCGGCCTGGCACGTGCGGCCCTTGCGCGAGCGACCGGCGAGCTGTTGCCCACCGACCACGACGCGGACTGGGCGACCGCGCTCCGCGAGCGGCTGACACGTCTGCATCTGGCGCTCCTGGACCTCGTGACGAGTGATGCCATCGAGCGCGGCGACCTGGACGATGCGGCACGGGTGCTGGATGTCGCCATCGGTGTGGACCCCTTCGAAGAGAGTCGACACGTGCGCCTTGGCCGTGTGCTGGTGCGCCAGGGCCGGACGCAGGCGGCGCGCAGGATCACGCGGCGTGGCCTCGATGCCTGCGCGGAGCTGGACGTGGAGCCCAGTGATGACCTGCGGGCGCTCATCGCCGAGCTGGACCGGCAGTCGGCCTGACCCCGGGACGGCAGCCTGCCACGCGGCGTCAGCGGCCCGATCGGCCCTCGGCCCTCTGCCCTCTGCCGGGCCTATCGGCCCTTCGGTCGTGCGATCCGCATCACCCTCGGGTGGTGGAAGTAGGTGTCCGACCAGGTGCCCACGAGGTACAGGTATCGACCTGGGTCCGGGCCGGGGTGCGACGCGTCGGTCGCCGCCGGCGTCTCCATGACCACGAGGTGCCGGACCTGGTCCTTCCGGTGTGGTCGGCCGTCCACCGGTCGCCCCGCCCTCGATGGGCTCAGGGCCTCTTCACGCGGAGCACGATGGGCCGGTTCGCCGGGCTGGTCCAGGCATAGCCACCCACGTACACGAAGCTACCCGACACGAGTGCCACGCTGGGCGAGTCGATCTCCTTGGTACCGGCCTTGACGGAGGCCTTGACCTTGCCGTTGGCGTCCATCCGCGTCACGACGATCTGCGCCCTGACCGTGTCGTTGACCCACTTGCTACCGACCGCGAACGTGTCGCCACCCGCGACCGCGATCGCGACCGAGCTGCCGCCGGCGCTGGGAGCTGCCTTGTCCCACTTCGGCGTGCCGCTCAGGCTGTATCGCCGGATCCGCGCGTCGCAGCAGCCGTCGTTGTACGTCACGGAGATCCCCTTGGCGTTCACACCCAGGTTCCCGACCGTCAGACGCGCCCCCCCCATCGGGCGTGCCCGGGAGCTGCTTCTTCCACTGCACCGTGCCATCGGATCGGATCCGGAAGAGGCCACCAGAGATGTCCAGCAGGTAGAGCGCGCCGGCATGGACGACCAGGTCCACCGGCCGGTCTGCCGGCTTCTTGGCGCCCGACAGCTTCCATGCGCTCGACGACTTGCCTGTCGACGTCTTGAACCGTCGGATCGTCGAGCTCCCAGTCGCGGCGTCACGCTCGGCGACGTACAGCGTGCTGCCGGACAGGGCGACGAGATCGCCCGTGAGGCTCATGTCATCGTCGTACCAGGTCGTCACCCAGCCGAGCGTGCCGGTCTTCGTGACGCGCTGGAGTCGATACGGATAGCCCTTGCTCCCGTCTTGGGTCGAGACCATGTACGCCACGTACGCGTTGCCGGAGGAGTCCGACGCGAGGCCCCGGATGAAGACGCCGCCCGTCCCCAGGACCTTCTTCCAGGCGACGCTGCCATCGGACTTGTAGCGATACAGGACCGCCGTGGCCCCCGAGTCGATGGGGCTCGTGGCCACATACACGCCGCCGCCGGGAGCCGGTGCCATCGCCTGCGCCTCGCCGGGGGTCGTCAGCAGCTTCGTCCACGTCGACGCCGCCTCCGCCGGGAGCCCCGCGAACACCACGAGCATCAGCGCAAGGGCCACCGCCCGGGACATCGCGGATCGTCGGATCGACCGAGTCATGACTCTCCTTCGCCGCTGGCGACACCAGGTCACATGGGGGCGCCATCCGGCCCCGTCGAGACATGCATCCTCCGGACGCGCGTCCAACGAACGTCCAACGTCCACTGCCCCAGCCAGTGCTCCACCCCGGGGGTCCGATGCGAGACCCGTCACGTCCTGTCAGGGAACCGGGGTCATGCTGTCCGTCATCAGATCCCCCTGGAGGACCACCGATGCCCCTGACCCACCTCAACCCAGCCACCCTGCACACGAACCCGGCCTTCAGCCAGAGGCGTGCGCATCGACCCACCCGGCGCGCTCGTCGTCGTCGGCGGCCAGGACGGCACGGATGCCACCGGCGCCATCGTGCCTGGCGGTCTGCGTGAGCAGTCGGCCCAGGCGTTGCGGAACGTCCTCGCGGTCCTCGCCGAGGGCGGCTGCACGCAGGAGCACGTCGCCAGGATGACCATCCATGTCGTGGCGCCAGCCGACATCAGCGAGGGGTTCGCGGCCGCCCAGGAGGTCTGGGGGCCGCACCCGACCGCGATCACCGTGCTCCAGGTCGCCGCCCTCGGGCGTCCGGGCTGCCTGGTCGAGATCGACGCTCTGGCCCAGGTCCCGGCCGGCTGACCACCAGACCCGCAGGTCGACCCGGCTCGCTCAGTCGGAGGTGTCCTCCTCCGGGTCCGGCCAGCAGCTGGCGATCGGCGCCCTGAGGCCATCGATGCTGGTGGGATTGTTCTCCCGCCGGTACTCATCGAGACGCGCCTCGCCACGGTTGCGCGCCCACTTGTCGAGCGTGTCGCGATCCTCGACGAGCTCCATCCGGGGCACCGCATAGCCGCAGCTCGTCTGGACCCGATGGATGTCCGCCACGATGACCTGACGCACGCCGACGTGGTGCGCCGGGAATCGGCTGCGCAGCTCGTCCCACTCGGCGTCCCCCGGCAGCACCGTCCTGCCCGTGCCGAACAGCCGAAGGATCTGGGGAGCTCCATCGAACGCACAGAACATGATCGTGATGCGGCCGTTCTCCGCGATGTGAGCGGAGGTCTCGTTGCCGCTGCCGGTCAGGTCCAGGTAGACGACCCGGTCGGGCGCCAGCACCCGCAGCGTATCGAGACCCTTGGGCGAGACGTTCACGTGGCCGTCCGCAGACAGCGGCGCGGACGCCACGAAGAACACCGGCTGCCGCGCGATGAACGCCGCGAACCGCGGCGTGATCGACCCGTGGACGTCACCCATGCTCACCTCCCGACAGCATCGCTCCAGCCCCGGGCACGGACCACATCGTCGATCCGATGGGTCGCGCCGGGGTCACGGTCTCATACCACTCATAGAGTGATATGATAGCGACCATGAGGACGGTGTCCGCGCTCGACGTGCGCAAGCGATTCGGGGCGATCCTGGATGAGGCCGCCGGCGGCGAGCAGATCGTCATCGAGCGCGCGGGCCAGCCGATCGCCGCGCTCGTGCCGCTGTCCGACCTGCGGGAGGTGTCGGCGGATGCTCGTCGCCACGTGCGACTGGACGCCATCGCGGAGGTCAAGCGGCTCGCCCATGAGTACCCCATCGACATCCCCGACCCGGCCGCGCTGATCCGCCAGATGCGTGAGGAACGAGACCAGCAGATCGCGGACAACATCCGTCGCGACAGGGAGCGTCGACCATGAGCCTGACGTCCGGGCCAAGCGCGATCGTCGTGGACGCGTCCGTCACCATCCGATTCCTCACGGACGAGGGGTCATGGCCACAGCGATGGGTGACCTGGGCGGAGGAGGGCGCGATGCTCCTGGCGCCGGTCCACTTCCGCGCGGAGGTCGCGAACGGACTGTTGCGCGGCACGAACCTGGCGAGCGGCGAGGTTCCGGGCAAGCTTCGGAACATGTTCCGAAGCGGAGTGGACGTGGTCGACCGAGGCTGGCACGGGCTCATCGAAGCCGTGGGGCTCGCGCAGCGACATCGGCTGACGGTGTATGACGCGCTGTACCTTCATCTGGCCCTGGACATGGACGCGCCACTGGCCACGCTCGACCGGGCCCTCGCGACGGCCGCCCGAGCCGAGGGGGTCGAGGTCATCGACTGACCTGTCCCCTCGCGTGCCGGGATGGACCGACCCCCGAGCCCGCGGAGCTTCGATCAGCCCTCCGGTGCCTCAAGGCCCCGGGCGTACGCGGGGAACCGGAACCGCTGGTCACGCAGCAACATCCCGCCGTGGCCGAGACGGGCGACGGTCGCGCGTGTCGGTGGCGCACCCGCCAGCAGCCACGGCAGCAGAAGGTCGGCCGCGGTCGCCTTGGAATACGCCCCGCAGGTCGGCAGACCCAGGATGGTGGTGCGACCGATCCGCGCCAGCCACAGCATGGAGCCGGGATGCGCGGGCGCTCCTCGGCGGACCAGGCGACCACCCAGTGCCACGATCGCGCCGAAGAACGGGTCGAGCGGATCGGTGCTGGCAGACCCGGCCGCGAGCACGAGCGGCGTCGCTGTCGGCCCCTGTGTCAGGGTCGCCAGGGCCTCGGTGACCGCCGCCTCCTCGTCGGCCACATAGGCCACCGCGCCGACGACCGACCCCAGCGCCTCCAGCTTGGTCCGGATGCTCGTCTCGAAGCGTTCCCGAGCGGCACGACCGACGGACTCGGTGACGACCACCCCCACCACACGGCGCCGGAAGGGCGTGACCCGCACGAGCGGTCGACGCCCGATGACACGCTCGGCGGCGGCGAGCACCCGTGCCGGCACCACGTGCGGTGCCACCTTGACGCTCGCCACGGGCTCGCCCGCGGCCACCACGATGCCATCAGGGCGCGTGAACACCTCGAGCGGGTCGATGCGATCGACCGCATCGAGCGCATCGACGCGCACCCGCAGGACCCCGTCGTGCCTCGCCAGCAGGTCCACGCGGCTCTCGGCGGGTCCCCGGGACCGCAGACCACGGCCACCCACGGCATCGGCCAGTCGTCGCGCGGCGTCGTCCTCGTGGAGGTCGCCCGGACCGGGCAGGATCAGCGTCAGGGCATCGAAGCCGGCTGCTCCGATGCCATCCGCCAGCCGCTGGACCTCGGTCCCCGCGAGACGGCGGCCCTTGCGCCAGCGCTCGCCATCGATCACCAGGTCGCGGGTCAGGACCGCCCCCGACAGCGCACGCGCCTCGGTCTCGTCGAGGGCCTGACCGGCCATGAGTCGCACTGCCTGCATGCGCAGAGTGTGCTCCGTGCCGATGCGCGCGATGTAGCATCCGCGCGATGGAAGCCTGGGCGGTCGCCGTCGGCATCGGGGTCATCGCATCACGCTTCATCGTGCCGCTGTTCATCCCGCTGTTCCCGCTGCCGGCCATGATCGCCGCCCTGATCATCGATGCCGTCGACCAGACGGTGTTCCAGGCCCTCGCACCGGACGCGGACCTCACGTGGTACCAGGGCTACGACAAGGCGCTCGACATCTACTACCTGTCGATCGCGTATCTCTCCACGCTCCGCAACTGGACCAACATCCCCGCCTTCCAGGTCAGCCGCTTCCTGTACTACTACCGGCTCGTGGGCGCGACCCTGTTCGAGGCGTCCGGGCTTCGCTGGCTGCTCCTGGTGTTCCCCAACACCTTCGAGTACTTCTTCGATGCCATCGAGGCGATCCGGGTCCGCTGGGACCCGCGGCGTGTCAGCGCGGTGCTCGCGGTGGGTATCGCGGCGTTCATCTGGATCGTCATCAAGCTGCCCCAGGAATGGTGGATCCATATCGCGGAGCTGGACGTGACGGACGTGGTCCAGGAGCGCATCTTCGGTGTGCCGCCGGGTACGTCGTGGGCCGACACCTTCGCCGGCCAGTGGTGGATCGTCATCGGCTTCGTGATCGCGGTCGTGCTGCTGGTGCTCGCCGCCGTCTGGCTCATCCGGAACCGCTTGCCGCCCGCCGACCGACCCGTCACGCTCTCGGCCGACGCGCAGCAGCCATATCTGGCCACGTCCGCGGTCCAGGCCGCCGCGGCCGACATCGCCAATCGGACGATCAGCATGGCCACGCTCGAGAAGATGGTCCTGCTGGTGCTCGTCACCAGCATCTTCGGGATGATGCTCGACCTGCGGATCCCGACGCTGTCCCTGGCGATGGCGGTGGCCATCGTCATCGTGGCCACCACGGTCATCAGCCACGCGATGACACGCCGCGGCTACACCTGGGACTCGGCCATCCGCCAGTTCCTGGTGACGTCGCTGGTCGTGGGTGGCATCGTGGTCGTGCTGATGCTCGTGACGCCGCTGCCCGGCGGTGAGGGTGCCGTGGCGATGACCCTGTTCTTCGTCGCCCTGGTGAGCGTGCTCGTGACGATGTACGATCGCTACCTGCCGCGCCACGTGGCACGCGTCCGACAGGCCGCGCTGGAGGTCGAGCTCCCGTAGCACGTGCATGGCGCCCGCGTGCTACCCCGCGCGAGCGACCGCCGCCTCGATGGCACGTCGAGTGACCACCATCGCCATCGCGCCCCGATACGCGGCGTCCGCGTGGATGTCGCTCGCCACGACCTGACCGTCGGCCGCGTGTGCCGCCGCATCGGCCGCGGCAGCGCCACCCACGAGCGCCTGCTCCACGCCGCGTGCCCGGTACGCCACCTCGCCCACACCCGTGATACCGATCCGGGCGTCCACCACCCGGCCGGCGTCCGTGCGCACGACCGCCGCCACCCCCACCACGGAGTAGCCGGACGCGGGCTGCTCCAGACGCCGATAGGCTGCGCCCGACCCGGCCGCAAGCCCGGGGATGCGCAGCTCCATGAGCAGCTCGTCGGGCCGCAGGTCCGTCACGAACGCGCCCTGGAAGAAGCCGTCCGCCGGGGCCACCCGCTCACCACCGGAGCAGCGGAGCACGAACGAGGCGTCCAGCGCGAGCACCGCCGCGGGCAGGTCCGATGCCGGGTCCGCGTGCGCGACGCTGCCACCCAGGGTGCCCCGGTTGCGCACCTGGACATCACCGATGTCCGCGATCGTCTCCACCAGCAACGGGCAGCGCTCCGCCACGAGCGAGGATGCCAGCGCCTCCGTGTAGGGCACCGCGCCACCGATGATCAGGCCGCCATCCGCGCCCGGGCGGATGCCTCGGAGCTCGCCCAGCCGACCGATGTCGATGAGCCGATCGACCTCCGCGACGCGCAGCTTGAGCAGCGGCAGCAGGCTCTGGCCGCCGTTGATGACCTTGGTGCCGTCCGATGCGCCCGCGAGCAGCGTCAGCGCTTCGCTCAGGGACGCGGGCCGGGTGTACGAGAACGCCGCCGGGATCATGACCGCACCTCCGCCGCGCCCAGGACTCCACCGCCCGCAGCGCCGGCCTCCGCCGCGCGCATGGCGCGCCATACCGTCTGGTCCGTGAGCGGCATGTCGATGTGCCGGATGCCGAAGCCGGACAGCGCATCCACCACCGCGTTCACCACGGCCGCCGCCGAGCCGATGGTGCCCGCCTCGCCGGCACCCTTGATGCCCAGCGGGTTGACCGGCGAGGGCGTCACCGTCTCATCCAGCTCGAACGAGGGCAACCACGAGGCCCGTGGCAGGGCGTAGTCCATCATCGTGCCGGACAGCAGCTGCCCGTCGTCGTCATAGACCGCGCCCTCCCAGAGCGCCTGGCCGACACCCTGGGCGATGCCGCCGTGGAGCTGCCCATCGACCACGAGCGGGTTGATCTTCCTGCCCACATCGTCCACGCCGATGTAGCGGACCAGGTCCACATGGCCCGTCTCGCGATCCACCTCGACCATCGCGACATGCGTGCCGAAGGGATACGTGCAGTTGGGCGGGTCGTAGTAGGCGGTCTCGTCCAGGAACGGCTCCATGCCCGCCGGCAGGTCATAGCCCACGGACGCCGCGAGCGCGATCTCCGCGATGGTCTTGGCGCGATCGGGCGAGCCGCGCACGAATGCCCTGCCGTCGTCGTACTCCATGTCCTCGGGGTTCGCCTCGAGCATGTGCGCCGCGAGTCGCTTCGCCTTGTCGCGCACCTTCTCCGCCGCGTTGTACGCCGCGATGCCTCCCACGGCGCCGCTCCGGGACCCGTACGTGCCATACCCGAAGGGCGTGCCGGACGTGTCCGAGTGCTCCACCAGCACGTCCTCGGTCGGGATGCCCAGGCGCGACCCCACGATCTGGGCCATGGTCGTCTCGTGGCCCTGGCCGTGGTTCTGGCTGCCGGTCGTGACCACGACCTTGCCCGTGAGATGCACCCGGATGTTCGCCGACTCCCAGAGCCCGGCGCCCCAGCCCTCCCCCGGCAGACCGATCCACTTGGAGGGCGCCACGCCACAGATCTCGATATAGGAGCTGAGGCCGAAGCCCAGCAGCTTGCCGCGGCTCACCGCCTCCGCCTTCGCGGCGGCCTGGTCCCCGTAGCCCGCCATCTCGAGCGCCCGCTCGAGCGCGGGCGCGTAGTTCCCGGAGTCGTACTTCAGGGTCAGACCCGTGGGACCGGTCAGGACCTTGGGGTCGTACGGGAAGGCATCGGGTGGGATGAAGTTGCGTCGACGGACCTCGGCCGGGTCCATGCCGATCTCGTCCGCGAACAGGTCCATCGCCCGTTCCACGACATAGGTCGCCTCCGGGCGGCCGGCCCCGCGATACGCGTCCACCATCGCGGTGTTGGTGTAGACGTTGGTGACCTCGCAGAAGATGTTGGGAAAGCGGTACGCGCCCGACAGCAGGCGGCCATACAGGGTCGTGGGGATGCCCGGCGCGATGGTCGAGAGGTACGCGCCCATGTTCGCGATGGTCTTCACGCGCAGGCCGCTGATGACGCCATCCCGGGAGCCCGCGACCTCGATGTCCGTGATGTGGTCACGGCCGTGCGTGGTCGCCTGGTAGTTCTCCGAGCGGGTCTCCACGAACTTGACCGGCCGACCCAGCCGCTTGCTGATCCACGCCACGAGCGGCATGTCGTGATACAGGAAGATCTTGGAGCCGAAACCGCCGCCCACGTCCGGGCTGATGCAGCGCATCTTGTGCTCCGGGATGCCCAGCACGAACGCCGTGATGAGGAGGCGCATCACGTGGGGTGCCTGGCTGGTCATCCAGACCGTGTACCCGCCCGTCCCGGCATCGAACGAACCGATGGAGCCACGGGTCTCCATGGGGTTGGGGATGAGCCGCTGGTTGACGATGCGCTGACGGACGACCACCTCCGCCGATGCGATGGCCTGCGCGGTGCCCTCGGCATCACCGCACGACCACTGGGCCTCGATGTTGCCGGGCGCGTTCTCGTGGAGCTGCGGGGCGCCCGGGCCGATCGCCTCCTCCGCGTTGACGACCACGGGCAGCGGCTCGTAGTCCACCTCGATGGCCGCGGCCGCATCCGTGGCCTGGGCACGCGTCTCCGCGACCACGGCTGCCACGGCGTCACCCGTCCAGCGCACCACGTCCGGCGTGAGGATGCGCGGCGTGTCCAGGTGGTTCTCCACGCCACCGGCGGCCCAGGCGCAGGGCAGCGGGTTCACCTCGGCCGTGTCGGCGCCCGTGAAGACCGCGACCACGCCAGGCATGGCCGTCGCGGTGGACGTATCGATGGAGCGGATGCGGGCATGGGCGTACGGGCTGCGCAGGACCACGAGGTGGGTCATGCCCGGTAGCGTGATGTCATCGAGATATCGGCCGCTGCCCGTGATGAAGCGTGGGTCCTCCTTGCGGCGGAGGCGCTGGCCGAGGGTGTCGAGGGGGTTCGCGGCGAGCGTCATGGTCGTTGCCTCCTCAGCTCGCGCTCGGCTGTGCCGTGGTGGTGGGCTGGGACGTGCCGGCCTCGGCGTCGCGCATCGTGATGGCCGCGGCCATCACGGACCGCACGATGTTGTGATAGCCCGTGCAGCGGCAGATGTTGCCCTCGATGGCGTGGCGCACCGTGGTCTCGTCCGGGGCAGGGTCGCGCGCCAGGAGGTCGGCGGCGCACATGATCATGCCTGGCGTGCAGAAGCCGCACTGGAGGCCGTGGTTGTCCCAGAACGCCTCCTGGAGCGGATGCAGGGCGCCCTCGCTGCCGATGCCCTCGATGGTGGTGACCGCCGAGCCGTCCGCCTGGACCGCGAGCACCGCGCACGACTTGACCGCCTGGCCATCCACGTGGACCGTGCAGGCGCCGCACTGGCTCGTGTCACAGCCGATATGCGTGCCAGTCAGCCCCAGGTCATCCCGCAGCAGCTGCACCAGCAGCTTCCGGGGTTCCACGGCCACCGTCCGGGGCGTGCCGTTCACGACCACGGCCACCTCCACGGTGGCACCCTCCTCGGACATCGGCGACCTCCTTCGCGTGACGTGTCGCGCAGGACCGGACTCCCGATGACCAGCCGCCTGGCAGCCACCCCGGGCCGACGCGGAGGAGCACGTCCGGCCGCCTGCCGGACGCCCAGCGGCGCCCGCTGGTCGAGGCATCCTGCGCCCGATCAGGAGCGAGTGACAAGTGAAGCGGGCCTGAGCCCGATGGCACTGTTCCGTTGAGCGGCGGGAACCCTATGCAAACGGCTCCTGATACCGTGCTCGCGCGGAGCTGCTCGATCGACCCGGGCTCGGAGGCCCGCCGCACGCCGATCGGGCGATGGCGTGCACCACCGGGACGTCGTATGCGTCGAACGCGTGGTCGGCCGTCACGATCGTGCAGCCTTCGAACAGGTACCTCACCCTTCGAACAGGCGCTGGATCTCGTCCGGGAGCGGATCATCGAAGTCGTCCGGGACGGTGATGACCCCCTCGTCGAACCCGAACTCCCGCTCCGTCGGCGTGTCGATGGCGTCCCGGGAGCGCTGATGATCGCCGGACTCGCGTGGGACATGCGCGCGTCGGCCGTCGCGGTCGACGAGCATGATCACCTCGGCCGGCTCGTCCATGGCCGCCAGGGCGTGCGGGGTCATGGTGTCGAACTCGGCGGCCTCACCGGTCTCCACGATGACCTCGCGCTCGCCGAGCGCGAGACGGACCCGTCCCTCCAGCACGAAGAACCAGTCATGCCCGGGGTGGACCCGCAGCTCGCCGCCACGGGGGACGGGCTCGAAGCGCATCTTGAGCGCGATCGTGCCACCGGTGGGACGACTCAGCATCCACGTCGTATGCCGACCTGCGCTGTGGGGCGTCGAGCGGATGACGACGTCCTCGTCCGCGGGCTGGCCGAGCAGGGTGTCCAGGTCCACGCCGAGCGCCGATGCGAGCGGCACGAGGACATCCAGGCTGATGGCGCGCTTGCCCGTCTCCACCCGGCTGATGGTCGATGGGCCGAGGCCGGAGCGCGCCGCCACCTCATCGAGCGACAGGCCGAGGGTGGTCCGCAGGCTGCGCAGCCGTGACCGGACCAGCTGCTCGAGATCCGATGACCCATGCATACGGGGCACCCCACCTCCACTGGGACCCATGTCCGCAGTCTTGCGAATAGTGCAAGGATACTTGCAACAAACGCTGCTGTCCACGACCATCGGGTGCATGAGCGACCACATCGACCACGTCATCGAGCGGCACTGCGATGTCGCCATCATCGGCGGCTCTGCCGCCGGCCTCGCCGCCGCCCTCCAGCTGGGCCGTCAGCGCAGATCGGTGATCGTCATCGACTCGGGTGAGCCGCGGAACGCGCCTGCCGCCCACGTGCACGGCTTCCTCGGGTGTGACGGCACGCCACCATCCGACCTCCTGGCGGCCGGGCGCGAGGAGGTGCGCAGCTACGGCGGCGAGATCATCGGTGATCGCGCGCTGCGGGTGACCCGGGACGAGGGTGGCCAGCTCCGGGTCGAGCTCCAGAGCGGCCACAGTGTCGTGGCGCGTCGGGTGGTCGCCGCCACCGGGCTCGTGGACACGCTGCCTCCCATCGACGACCTCGCCGCGCACTGGGGTCGGGATGTCATCCATTGCCCGTTCTGCCACGGCTATGAGGTCCGCGACCAGCGCATCGTCCAGGTGGTCACGCATCCCACCGCGCTGCACACGACCCAGCTGTTCCGGCAGCTGACCAGACGCCTGACCGTGGTGGTGGATGACGGAGTGGCGGTGGACGCCGACCAGGTCGATGTCCTCCGCGCCGCTGGTGTCGGTTTCGTCATCGGGACGGTCCAGCGGCTGATCGAGGGCGATCGGCGCGAGGTCACCGCTGTCGAGCTGGTGGACGGCACCCGGATCGACACCGACGTCGTGGCGATCGCGCCGGACTTCCGGGTGCGCGCGGACCCGTTCCTGTCACTCGGCCTCCGAGCGACCCCACACCCGAGCGGGCGCGGCGATCACCTGGACACGGACGCGATGGGCCAGACCAGCGTGGCCGGGCTGTTCGCCGCCGGCAACGTGACCGATCCCTCACACCAGGTGCTCCAGGCCGCCGCCGACGGGGCACGGGTCGGCGCCGTGATCAGCTTCAGCCTCGCCGAGGAGGACACGCGAGGCGCGGGACGCCCGCCCATGAACGAGGTCGAGTGGGAGCAGCGCTACGACGGCGAGCAGGTGTGGAGCGGCAGCCCGAACGGGGCCCTCGTCCGCGAGGTGAGCGGTCTCACGCCCGGCCGGGCGCTCGATGTGGGGGCCGGCGAGGGCGGCGATGCGCTGTGGCTCACCGACCAAGGCTGGACCGTGACCGCGACCGACATCTCGACGCACGCGCTCGAGCGGTTGGCGACCAAGGCCGCGCGCCGGGGGCTCACCGTGGGTCGGCTGCGCACGGACGCCAACGCGCCCGATGCGTTCGAGCCCGGGGCGTTCGACCTGGTGACGGCGCACTACGCGTCCATCCCACGCACCGCGGACGACCGCGCGATCAGGAGCCTGATGCGGGCCGTGGCGGCTGGCGGGACGCTGCTCGTGGTGAGCCATGATCCATCGACGATGCGTGGGCCAGATGGCCGCGCAGCGCATCCGTGGGATCCCGACGCGTATGTCCAGGCGGACGACGTGGCGGCCATGGTGACCGACGCGCCAGGGTGGCATGTCACGGTGCACGGACGGCTGCCCCGACCATCGGGCGCCATCGGCGGATCGCACCACGTGGATGACATCGTCCTGCGCGCCCGCCGCGTGGCCTGAGCCGCAGGCCGGTCCGGCCGTCGCTACGGGCGGCGGCGGTCGACCGACACGATCGACGCGAGCGGCAGCCCACGCTGGCCGGCGTGGCCGTGGCTCAGGCGGCGATCACCTCGAGGCCCTCCGGGCCACCCTGGACACGGCTCGCCGGGATCCGCCCATCGAACGCGGGAGCGCCTCATGCCGAGCCCGCCGGACGAAGCGCCACACGATCCCGGGCGAGCGACCGGGTGCCCGGCCGGGTCGTCAGATGGCCAGGGCCACCGCGAGGGTCGCGGCGACGGCCGCGTCGTGCTCGATGAGGGCCAGGTTGGCGACCACCGAGCGGCCCTCGGTCAGCTCCGCGACGCGTGCCAGCACGGCCGGGGTGGAGGCAGGGCCGTGGATGCCCGCTGCCTCGGTGTCCGCGACGGCGCGCGCGATGACCGCTTCGATCTCCTCGCGAGGGATCGCGGCGGCCTCCGGGATGGGCACACAGAAGAGGATGCCCGTGTCCAGGCCGAGCGCCCGCTGCCGACGCACGAGCCCCGCCGCATCGGCCGCGTCCTCGACCCGGAGCGGCGCCCGCAGACCGCTGGTCCGGCTGTGGAAGCCCGGCACCTCATCCGTGGCCCAGCCGATGACGGGCACGCCCCGCGTCTCCAGCACCTCCAGGGTGCGTGGCACATCCAGGATGGACTTGGGGCCGGCGCACACGACGGAGACCGGGGTCCGGGCCAGCTCGTCGACGTCCGCGGAGATGTCCAGGCTGTCCTCGCCACCCCGATGGACGCCACCGATGCCCCCGGTCGCGAACACGCCGATGCCCGCGAGGTGCGCCGCGATCATGGTCGCCGAGACGGTGGTCCCGGCCCAGCCCGGTCGACCCAGCACGCCCGCGAGGTTCTGGCGCGACACCTTGGGCACACCCCGGGCCTGACCCAGGTCCTCCAGCGCGGCATCGTCCAGGCCGATCCGGATGCGGCCGTCATGGAGCGCGATCGTGGCGGGCACCGCGCCGTTGGCGACCACCGCGGCCTCCGACCGGCGCGCCGCCGCCACGTTGTCCGGATACGGCAGGCCATGCGTGACGAGGGTCGACTCGAGGGCGACCACCGGAGCGCCATCCGCGAGCGCGCGGGCGACCGGCGGGGCGATGGCCAGGAGCGGATGCGTCATGCGGCCGAGCATACGTCCTCCTGCTCCGAGCGCTCCTGGCCGAGGCCGCGGTGGGCCCGCGGGCTGCAGCGGGTCCGCCATCTCGTGGGTGGACGTCGTGGGCTCCGACCGACCGCCCTCCCCGATGGTGCTCCGGACACCGCCGCGGGGTGATTCCGTGCCAAACGGTTCGACTGGTGGAGCAGCTGCCGCGCCATCGGGGCCGGATCCAGGACGATCGCCGGACTGATGGAGCGATCGGCGACCCGCCCGAGCGTGGGGCCAGACGGGAGGGCCCACCGCGGAGTGGCTCATGGTCAGCCAGTCGGACCATCCGGCATGGTATCCACCGCGACGATGCGCCACCCCCCCTCGGCAGCGGCCCGGGCGCGTGGTGGCCGCCGGGCGCGGCGATCCGGTATCCCGCGTGCGGCGGCCCCGGCAGCTGCTCAGCCGAGCAGACCGGTCCGTGGTCGTCGCAGCAGGTCGCTCGCGCTCCGATGCCCAGCGAGGGCCGCGCGCCGCAGCTCGGTCGGCCGCCAGGGCACGCTCCCCTCCCCGGCATGTGCGCCGATCAGCGACCGCAGGAACCCCGCCGCGAAGGCGTCGCCGGCACCGGTGGTATCGGTCGCCTCGAACGCGGCCGTCGCGACGCTCAGCTCCTGTCGTCCGTCATCCGAGCGCCACAGCACCCGAGACCCTTCCGCGCCCTCCTTGATGACCACGAGCGGCGAGACCTCGAGCAGCGGTGCCCACCAGCCGCGGCGACCCGTGAGCACCGCCGCCTCCTCGCGATCGGCGAACAGCACATCCGGCGCCAGGGCGCCGATGCGCTCCAGGGCGACCGCCGCGCCGAGGTCGGCGAGCGGACCGGCCGACGACAGGTCCACCGAGATGAGCGGCGACATCGCGGCCGAGCCCGTCCCGTCACCGATCGGGGCGCGCACGAGGGCCGCGGCACGCACACAGGCTCCCAGCGGGACCGGGTGCACCAGGCCATACGCGGGCACGTGGAGCGCCCCAGCCCCCCGGAACCAGCCCTCCTTGAGATGCGCGGCACGCAGCCCGTCCGCCGCAGCGCGCTCGGTCACGAACGTCCGTTCCCCGTCCCTGTCCACGAGCGCCAGGAGGCGACCCGTGGGTCCGTCCACCCGCACGGCGTGGAGCGTCACGCCATCGCCGCGGGTCGCCGTCGCGAGCCGTGTCGCCCACGCGTCGCGACCCAGCGCGCACACCAGCACCGAGCGGCCGCCGAGACGCGCGAAGACGCGTGCCACGTTCGCCGCGGAGCCACCGGCCCGGAAGCGCACGGTGCCACCGACATCGGAGCCCGGTCGCAGCTCGGCGTCCGCACGCACCACGACATCGAGCAGCAGGTCGCCCACCACGACCAGCGACACGCGGCGCCGCCGGCCGGGCACGCGTACCCGACCACGCCCCGGACGCCTGGACAGGCGTCGAGAGCGAGCGGTCGGCTGAGAGGTCACGTCACGATCCGGAAACAAGGGCGTGCCTATCATACGGACGAGTCGCACCGCAGCCGGACGCTCACCCCTGTCAGGAGCCTCGATGACCTCGTCCCAGACCATGGTCGACCACCAGCTGGCGGTCGACACGATCCGAACCCTGTCCATCGACGGGGTGCAGCAGGCCAACAGCGGCCACCCGGGCGCCCCGATGGGCGCCGCTCCCATGGCCTATGTGCTCTGGACCCGCTTCCTGCACCACTGCCCGACGCGTCCTGACTGGTTCGACCGCGACCGGTTCGTGCTCTCCGCGGGACATGCGAGCATGCTCCTGTACTCGCTGCTGCATCTCACCGGGTATGACCTGTCCCTCGACGAGCTCCGGCGCTTCCGGCAGCTCGGCTCACGCACGCCGGGTCACCCGGAGCGTGGTCTGACACCAGGTGTCGAGGCGACCACCGGACCGCTGGGCCAGGGCTTCGCCAACGCCGTGGGCATGGCCATCGCCGAGCGCCGGCTCGCGGCCGAGTTCGCCACCGATGGCGACCCGGTCGTCGATCACTGGACATATGGCATCTGCTCCGACGGTGACCTCCAGGAGGGCATCGCGTCCGAGGCCGCGAGCCTCGCTGGTCACCTGCGGCTGGGCAAGCTGGTGATGCTCTACGACGACAACGGCATCCAGCTCGATGGACCGACGGCCATGGCCTGGTCGGAGGACGTCCTCGCTCGGTTCGATGCCTACGGCTGGCACACCCAGCGCGTCGAGGACGGCAACGACCTCGACGCCATCGAGACCGCCATCAGAGCGGCCCGGGCGGACGACCGGCCGAGCCTCATCGCCGTGCGCACACACATCGGCTTCGGCTCCCCCAACCGCCAGGACACCCAGAAGGCACACGGTGCGCCACTGGGTCCCGAGGAGGTCCGTCTGACCAAGGAAGCCTACGGCTGGGACCCCGACCGGACGTTCTTCATCCCCGAAGCGGCGCTCGCCCACTTCCGCGAGGCCGTCGCCGAGGGCGAGGCGCTCGCGGCCGCGTGGGACCAGCGCATGGAGGCCTACACCACGGCCCATCCCGACCGGGCGGCGGAGCTGCGACGGCGCATCGCCGGGAAGCTGCCCGACGACTGGGCCGCGGACCTGCCCACCTACCCGGACGGTTCGGATGGCTTCGCCACGCGCCAGGTCTCGCAGGCCACGCTCCAGGTCCTGGGCGCGGCCCTGCCGGAGCTGTTCGGGGGTGCCGCGGATCTGTCCGAGAGCAACCTCACGGACATCAAGGGCGGCGGTGACCTGACCGCCACGGAGGCCGGCCGCAACATCCGCTTCGGTGTCCGGGAGCATGCCATGGGTGGCATCGCCAACGGCATCGCCTGTCACGGCGGCCTCATGCCGTATGTCGCCACGTTCCTCACCTTCAGCGACTACATGCGTGGCTCGGTGCGTCTCGCGGCGCTGAGCGGGCTCCACGTGGTGTACGTCTGGACGCACGACTCCATCGGCCTGGGCGAGGACGGCCCCACGCATCAGCCGGTCGAGCACTACGCGGCGCTGCGGGCCATGCCCGGCCTCACGTTCGTGCGACCGGGCGACCCCAACGAGGCGGTCGCCGCGTGGCGGCTGGCCGTGGGGCACCGTGACGGTCCGGTGGCGCTCGCACTCACACGCCAGAAGCTGCCCGTGCTCGACGGCACCGCCGCCAAGGCCGCGGATGGCGTGGCACGTGGCGGATATGTGCTCGCGGACGCGACCGATGCCGCGGGCACCCCCACGGAACCCGATGTCATCCTCATCGCCACGGGCTCCGAGCTGTCGCTGGCCATGACGGCACGGGCCGAGCTGACCGCCGAGGGGATCCGCACGCGGCTCGTGTCGCTCCCCTGCTGGGAGCGCTTCGAGACGCAGTCGAAGGAGTACCGCGACAGCGTGCTGCCACCCGAGGAGACGCTGCGCATCAGCGTGGAGGCCGGGGTATCGCTCGGCTGGGATCGCTGGGTCGGACCGGAAGGCGCCATCATCGCCATCGACCGGTTCGGCGCGAGCGCCCCTGCCGGGGAGCTGTTCCCGGCCTTCGGCTTCTCGTCCGGCCATGTCGCGTCGGTCGCACGACAGGTCATGGTGGGCGACCTGCGGGGGGTCGTCTCGGCACCCTTCCAGCACGAGGCGCCCGAGGCTCCCGCGGCACCGGAGGTTCGCTCATGAGCATCGCGATGCGTCTCCCCGACGATCTCCGGGCCACGGTGGACGCGGCCATCGCCCGAGCGGTCGCGGAGCGCTGGGCCAGCCGTCTCGCCGCCCGCGACACGACCCTCTGGTCGACCGACGGGGCGGTCGGCGCGACCATCGCGAACCGCCTCGGCTGGCTCGATGCCCCCGGTGCGTTCGCGGACGAGGTGGCGGAGCTGGAGGCGTGGGCCGAGGGCATCCGAGGCGCAGGCTTCACCGATGCGGTCGTGTTCGGCATGGGCGGCAGCTCGCTCGCACCAGAGGTCCTGGCGCGGGTGTTCCCGCGCTCGGCGCATGGCCTGACGCTCCATGTCCTCGATTCCACCGATCCGGCGGCGGTCCTCGACCTGGACGCGGCCCTGGACCCGGCCCGCACCCTGCGCATCATCGCCACCAAGTCCGGCACCACCACCGAGACGCTCGCGTTCCTCGCCCACCAGTGGCACCACGAGCAGGATCGGGTGGGTCGGGTGCCAGAGAGCGCGGCCGGGGACGCGTTCGTGGCCATCACCGACCCGGGCGCGAGCCTCGCGGCGATCCCCCACAGCGACGTGTTCCGGGAGTCCTTCCTCAACCCGCCCGACGTGGGTGGTCGATACAGCGCGCTCACGTACGTGGGCCTGGTGCCCGGGGCGCTGCTCGGTCTCGACCTCGCGAGCCTGCTCGAGGACGGGCGTGCGATGCTCTCGCGAAGCGTCGTGGATGACGCCGCCAACCCGGCCCTCGCGCTGGGTGTCGCGCTGGGCACGCTCGCGCTCGAGGGTCGTGACAAGCTGACCCTGGTCATCGAGCCGGACCTCGCGCCCCTCGGCGCCTGGCTGGAGCAGCTGGTCGCGGAGTCGACCGGCAAGTCCGGCACGGGTATCGTGCCCGTCGATGGCGAGCCGCTGGGGGACCCGTCCGTGTACGCCGCGGACCGCGTCTTCGTGCGCCTTGGTCGACCGGGCCACACGACCGACAGCGACGCCGGGCTCGATGCGCTCGCCGCTGCCGGTCATCCGGTCATCGACCTGCCGCTGGCGGATGGCTCGTGGGTCGGTGGCGAGTTCGTGCGCTGGGAGGTGGCCACCGCGCTCGCCGGAGCGGCGCTGGGCGTGGATCCATTCGATGAGCCGAACGTCACCGAGTCCAAGCGCAACACGGCACGGGTCCTCGACGAGCACCGCCAGGCGGGGCGCTTCCCGACCGAGGTGCCCACGGCGAGGTCCGGCCGGGTCACGCTCATGGCGGACGCCGGGCTGACGGCCGCCACCGATGCTGGCGCGGCCACGGTCCTGCGTGCCCACCTGGCACGCGTCACGGACGCGGGCTATCTCGTGGTCAGCGCATACGTCGCGCCGACCGAGGCACGCACCGCGACGCTCCGTGCCATCCAGGCGGCGTTGCGCGACGGCACGCGCCATGCCACGACGCTGGGCTATGGCCCGCGCTTCCTGCACTCGACGGGGCAGCTGCACAAGGGTGGCGCGCCGACCGGCGTGTTCCTCCAGCTCGTGGCCAGCCATCCCGAGGACGTGCCCATCCCGGGTCGCCACGAGACGTTCGGGGTGCTCATCGACGCCCAGGCGCTGGGCGACCATGCCTCGCTCGCCGGCCGCTCCCTGCCCGTGCTGCGCGTGCATCTCTCGGACGATCCGGACGCCGGTCTGGCGGAGCTGGCGGTGCTGGTCGCGAGCGCCCTCGCATGAACCTCGGACACATCCAGCGACATCCCTGAGGAGCCATCCATGGACCTGGTCATCGTGGGTCTCGGGCGCATGGGCGCCAACATGTGCCGCCGACTGCATCGCGCGGGCCATCACGTCATCGCCTTCAATCGGTCGTCCGAGAAGACCCACGAGATCATGGGCGAGGGCATCGATGGCGCGTTCAGCCCCGAGGAGGCGGTGGCCAAGCTGCCCGTGCCCCGCGTGGTCTGGCTGATGGTCCCGGCCGGTGACGCGACCGAGGCGACCCTGGACGAGTTCGCCGCCCTGCTGTCCCCCGGGGACACCATCGTGGACGGTGGCAACAGCGACTTCCTGGACACCAAGCGGCGTCATGCCCGCATGGCGGAGCGGGGCATCCGGTTCGTGGATGCCGGCATCTCGGGGGGCGTGTGGGGCCTCCAGAACGGCTACGGCACGATGGTCGGAGGTGACCGCGACGCGGTCGAGCCGCTCGAGCCGGTGTTTCGCTCGCTGGCGCCCGAGCATGGCTATATCCACTGCGGGCCGTCGGGTGCCGGCCACTTCACCAAGATGGTCCACAACGGCATCGAGTACGGCCTGATGCAGGCATACGCCGAGGGCTTCGAGATCCTCCACGCATCGGAGTACCCCATCGACCTCGCTGGCGTCGCGACCGCGTGGCAGCACGGCACGGTCATCCGGTCCTGGCTGCTGGAGCTGGCAGGCCTGGCCTTCGAGCAGCACGGCGAGGAGCTGGACGACATCCGGGGATGGGTCGCCGACTCGGGCGAGGGCCGCTGGACGGTGCGCGAGGCGATGGCGCTCGATGTGCCGGCACCGGTCATCACGCTGTCGCTCCTGGCGCGCTTCGCGAGCCGCCAGGACGAGTCGTACGGCGCCAAGGTCACCGCCGCGCTGCGTCAGCAATTCGGCGGTCATGCGGTGAAGAGCGAGTGATGAGGCCACGGATCGGGGACGGGCGCTCCACCCGAGCGATCCGACGGGTCGCGGCAGCGTCTCGATGAGCCCGGCACGGGGTCGTGGCACACCACCCAAGGCGCCCGTGATCAGCCGCGGCGCGAAGATGACCCATCGACGCGCGGCCGCCGACGAGGACCTCCACATGGTCCACGGCGAGATGGTGGACGCCCTGAGCGCCGCCAACCCGCTGCGCATCGGCACCCGGCTCGAGCGCATCCCCGACCCCTGCCAGGTGGTGATCTTCGGGGCGACCGGTGACCTTGCCCATCGCAAGATCCTGCCGGCGCTCTACAACCTTCGCCGTGCCGGTCTGCTGCCACCCGAGTCGGGTGTCGTGGGGTTCGCGCGTCGGCCGTACACGGACGCGGAATATGCGCGCGAGATGCGCGCCTCGGTCGAGCAGCACTCACGCAACCCGGTCGAGCCTGCGCTCTGGGAGGACTTCGCCTCGGGCATCCACTACCAGCAGGGCGACTTCACGGACGTGGCCAGCTACCGGCTGCTCGCCGAACGGCTGGAGCAGGTCGACGCGGCTGCCGGCACCCGCTCGAACATCCTGTACTACCTCGCCACGCCGCCCTCGGCGTACCCCGCGATCATCGCCAACCTCGGCGCCGCCGGGCTGCACCAGCGCGATGGCTGGGCGCGCATCGTCGTCGAGAAGCCCTTCGGCCATGACCTCCAGTCCGCGCGCGAGCTGAATGACCAGGTCATGCGTGTGTTCGAGGAGTCGCAGGTCTATCGCATCGACCACTACCTGGGCAAGGACACCGTCCGGAACCTCCTGGTGTTCCGCTTCGCGAACGGGATCTTCGAGCCCATCTGGAACCGGCGTTATGTCGACCATGTCCAGATCACGGTGGCCGAGGAGCTGGGGGTCGAGGGGCGGGGCGAGTTCTACGAGCAGGCCGGGGCCACCCGGGACATCCTCCAGAACCACATGCTCCAGGTCCTGTCGCTCGTGTGCATGGAGCCACCCATCGCGTTCGAGGCGGACGCCCTCCGCGACGAGAAGGTCCGGGTGTTGCGCGCCATCGATGCCGAGTGGACCGAGCAGCGCATCCGTACCGATGTGGTGCGAGGCCAGTACGGCACGGGCTGGCTGGGCGACCACAAGGTCCCCGGCTATCGCCAGGAGCCGGAGGTGGATCCGGAGTCGAATGTCGAGACGTTCGTGGCGCTTCGGCTCGAGGTCGAGAACTGGCGCTGGGCGGACGTGCCCTTCTACCTGCGGATCGGCAAGCGCATGCCTCGGCGCGCGACCGAGATCGCGGTCCAGTTCAAGCAGCCGCCCCTGATGCTGTTCCGGGAATCGATGATGCAGCCCGAGCCCAACCTGCTCGCGATGCGCATCCAGCCCGATGAGGGCATCCTCCTGCGCTTCGCGGCCAAGGTGCCCGGTCTGGGACCTGACGTCCGGAGCGTGAACATGGACTTCACGTATGGGTCGTCGTTCCTGACCGATGCGCCCGAGGCATACGAGACGCTCATCCTCGATGCGATGCTGGGCGACGCCTCGCTGTTCACGCGCGCCGACGAGGTCGAGGCCGCCTGGTCGCTGGTGACGCCGCTGACCGAGACGTGGGCCGCGTGGGACGCAGAGGCCGCCGATCGGCCGAAGGGCAAGCGATCCGCCGAGGGCACGATCCAGACGTATCCCGCCGGCACCTGGGGACCCGATGCGGCCGACCGGCTGCTGGAGCGCGACGGTCGGCGGTGGCGTCGGCTGTGAGCCGATCGCAGGCCGCGGAGAGCGGCACGGCCACGGGGAGCGGCACCCGGCCGGTCATCGTCGCGGCACAGCCGCTCGTGGCCGGCGAGGTGCGCTGGCAGGTGCACGCCACGACCATCGCCCAGACCGTCCAGGAGCTGTCGCGCATCTGGGGCACCGTGGCGCAGCGCACCGTCACCGAGGAGGTGAGGCCAGGTGTGCGTGCCGGCCGCTGGGCCGATCGACGCATCGCGCGGCATCTCACCGAGCCCGCCGTGGACAGCGCGCCGCCCGACGACGATCCTGCCACGCCCCCGGCCAACCTCCGGGTGCGTGCCCGGACCTCCGTGCTGACGCTGATCGTGGTCGCGGTCGCGGAGGAGATCCGGGCGCGTGCCACAGCCACCGTGGGTGCCCTCGCCGCCCGTCACCCATCGCGAGCCATCCTGCTCGCGCCCGGCGACCCGGACGGACCGCCCTCGTTCGATGCCCGTATCGACGCCGCCTGCCAGGTCCCCGCTCGTGGCGCCTCCGAGATCTGCACCGAGGAGATCGCCCTGCGCGTCGGCGGCGAGCTCGCGCAACATCTCGCGAGCACGGTCGCACCGCTCATCATCCACGATCTGCCGGCCGTGCTCTGGTGGCCCGACGACGCCCCGCTCGGCAGTCCCGTGTTCGAGGAGCTCGCCGAGGAGTGCGACCGGATCCTCGTGGACTCGGGCAACTTTCGGGGCGATGGCGTCGCCCGCCTGGCGGCCATGGCCCTGAGCGTGCGAGCCGGTCGGGTCGTGCATGACATCGCGTGGATGCGGCTGGAGCTGTGGCGGGAGCTGCTGGCCGGCCTGTTCGACCATCCCCTGCTCCAGCCGGAGCTGCGCAGGCTGACCTCCGTGCGCGTCGATCTCGCGCGACCCGGCAGCGTCACCCGACTCACCCGCGCCGCGTTGTTCACCGGCTGGCTCGCGGCGATGCTCGACTGGCATGTCGACCAGCCACTCCAGCTCCAGGCGAGCGGCAGCTACACCGGGGTGCTCCGGTCCGGCCGCCGCCAGATCCCCGTCGAGTTCCGGCCCGCATCCGCGACCATCGACGGAGCCGTGCGCGCGGTGGGCTCGCTGGTGCGGGTCGATCTCGAGTCCAGCAAGCCCGGGCGAGCGATGCGGGTGCGGGTCACCCGCCAGTCCGACCACCTGCTGGCCACGGCCGACTGGAACGGCGCACAGATCGCCCGGCGCCCGGCGCGTCTGGAGGCCTTCGACGAGACCCCATTCCTCGCGGAGGCGCTCGATCGGACGGGGCACGACGCCGTGTTCGAGCTGGCGCTCGACAAGGCGGTCAAGCTGACCTCCGCCCTGGTGCCGCCGGCAGCGGGCGTCGCGCCCGCCGCGGGCGCCAGCCTCGCCGGCACTGCCTGACCCACGCCATCGCCGACGGACGGCCCGACCTCGCATCCACCCATCCGCACGATCCAGCCACGGAGGCACGACACGAGATGGCCATCGCTCCCGACGGCTCACCCCGCATCCTGGTCGCATCGGGCCCCGACGCCGTGGCGCGCACCGCCGCCGACATCGTGGTCGCGACGCTCGCGGCCGCCATCGGTGAGCGCGGCGTGGCGCACCTGGCGCTCACCGGTGGGTCCTCGGCACGCGGCCTGTACCGGGAGCTGCGCGGGGCAGGCCGGCTGCGGGCCCTCGATTGGGGACGCGTCCACCTGTGGACCGGTGACGATCGGGTCGTGCCGCTCGACCACGATGACTCCAACATGGGCCTCGCCCTCCGGGAGCTGTCGGGGGCGGGCGGGCCGGCGGTGCCCGAGGAGCATATCCATGCGATGGTCGGCGGGGTCGACCTGTCGGCGCCCGATGCGCCCGGGTGGGCGGCGGAGCGTTATGCGGGGGAGCTGTCGCGTCTCGCGCCGGCCGCGGACGA
The DNA here is from genome assembly GCA_964650135.1 of uncultured Anaerolineaceae bacterium. Lineage (GTDB taxonomy): Bacteria > Chloroflexota > Limnocylindria > Limnocylindrales > CSP1-4 > JAFMJV01. The sequence continues at coordinate 37,014 of CAZYTQ010000014.1, forward strand.
TTCAGGGACGCCGCTGTTCGACCTCCTCCTGCTCGGCATGGGGCCCGACGGCCACATCCTCTCGGTCTTCCCGGACAGCCCGGCGCTGATCCCTGGCGCCCCGGGGGTCATGGGCATCCCCGCGCCGACCCACATCGGGCCGTCCGTGGCACGGGTCACCCTCGGTCCGGGTGTCGTGGCGGCAGCCCGCGGGGTGCTGCTCATGGTCGGTGGCGCGGCGAAGGCGCCGGTCGTGCGGGAGGTGCTGACCGGCGATCCCGACGTGGCCCGCTACCCCGCGCGCCTGGCGCGCATCGACAGCGCCACCTGGCTCCTGGACCGGGAGAGCGCTGCCATGCTGGGCGGCTGAGCCAAGGTCCTCCCCGCGCTGCGCCGGCGTCGCCGGGATGGCCGGAGGTTCGTGGACGGGTGCCGATACATGGAAGTCGCTTCGCGGGGGTCACGATCGCCCGGGGTGCCGATGCATGGGAGCCATGTGGCTGC
>CAZYTQ010000015.1:0-37366 GCA_964650135.1 uncultured Anaerolineaceae bacterium
AGCGCCTCCCACGCCCGGCGCACCCGGGGCCCGAGCGCGACCACCTCGCTCCGATGCCCACGCAGGCGGCCACCCGTCGCGTAGCGCTTCCCGAGACCCTCGATGGCGATGATGGCCTGGTCCGTCGATGCGGACACGGCGGGCGATGTGGACATGGGCGACCCCGGGCTAGAGGTCGTGGTCTCTCCGGGCGACCAGACGCCAGCCGATGGGCAGCAGACCCGCGGCGACGATGACCTTGACGACCTCCCCTGGCAGGAACGGCCACAGGCCGTACAGCAGAGCGTCCTGGATGTTCAGCGAGGCCGCGATGGCGAGCCACGACACCCCGATGGTGAAGATGACCACGAGACCGATGACCATCGCGGCGACGGAGCCGCGCAACCGGCGGTCCCAGCCCAGCTCGGCGAGCCGGCCGACCAGTGCCGCCGCGACGACGAAGCCGATGAGATAGCCGCCCGTGGTCCCCAGCACCAGGTGGCCGTCCACGACCGTGGCGATCTGCCGGAAGCTGGACTCGTGGGTGCCCTGCGCGTTGAGCGCGAACACCGGCAGCCCGATGCAGCCGAGGAGCAGGTACAGCCCGGTCGAGGCGAACCCTCGCCGGAAGCCGAGCGTGGCGCCGACGAGGAGCGCGGCCATCGTCTGGAGCGAGACCGGCACGTAGGGGTTGGCGGGCAGGTAGATGTCGCCGATGGCGAGGGCCGGGATGTCGAACGAGATCCAGGCACCCGCGACCATGAGCGCGGTGCCAACGAGCACCATCAGCAGGTTCCGCTGCCACACGGCAGCACGCTCACCGAGGCGGATGGGGACGAGGAAATCGCCGAGGGTCAGACCGCGCTCGAAGGGCGGCACGCGGCTCAGACGGGCTGCGATCACGACGCGGATGCTATCAGTCGGCGGCACTCCCGGTGCGGCATCGCCGTCACTCGCCGAGCGCATCCCTCACGGCGACGATGAGCCGGCCCAGGTTCCGCTCGTCCAGCTCCACCTCGAGGTCGTGCTCGCCGGGCTCCAGCTGCCAGCCGGCGACATGGAACGTGACGACGTCACCGCGTCGGAAGATGACGGGCCGCTCCGGCGAGATGTCCACGGCCTGATAGATCGCGTCCTCGCCGTCCCGCTGGGCGGTGATCTGGCGGGAGTCGATGGCCTGCTCATCGACCCGGATCCGCCCGATGCCGATCAGCACCCCATCCCCGATGCCATTGCGAGCCTGGAGCCGGAAGCCGCCCGGCTCGTTGCGCAGGCTGCCGGCCAGGTACACCTGGCGGGCCATGAAGCCCGGGACACGCATCAGGCGTCACCCGTGAACGCGCCACCCGACGGGCCGGACGCGTCATCGCCGGCCGCCCGCGCGATGTCGAGTGCCGCACCGATGAGCGCGAGGTGACTGAACGCCTGGGGCATGTTGCCGAGGTGCCGGCCGGTGCGGGGATCGATCTCCTCGGCATACAGCCCCAGCGGGCTGGCGAAGGAGAGCAGCCGATCCATGAGCGTCTCTGCCCGCTCACGCTCCCCGATACGGGCCAGGGCGGAGACCAGCCAGAAGCTGCAGATGGTGAACGATCCCTCCTCGTCCCGGGACACGCCATCATCCGCGGCAGCGTCCGGCCGATAGCGTAGTACCAGGCCGTCCTCGGTCAGCTCGTCGGCGATGGCCATGACGGTCGCACGCACCCGCGGGTCGTCGGGTGGCAGGAACCCCATGAGCGGCACGAGCAGCAGGGATGCGTCGAGCGGCGTCTCGCCATAGCACTGCGTGAACACGCCACGTGCGTCCACACCGTGGCTCGTCAGGTCCTCGTGGATGGCGTCCGCCTCGGCGCGCCAGGCGGCTGCCCGCTCGGCCGCGTCGGCCGCGTCGGGCGCGTCGGCCGTGTCGGGCGCGTCGGCCGTGTCGGCCGTGTCGGGCGCGTCGGCCGTGGCGACCCTCGCGGCGATGCGTGCCGCCCGGTCGAGCGCCACCCAGCACATCAGCTTGGAGCTGCCGAAGTGCCGCGGCTCGCCCCGGATCTCCCAGATGCCCTGGTCCGGAAGGCGCCACGCGGCGGCCGCCTCGCCCGCAAGACGCATCGTCATCGCCCACATCCGTGCGTCCGGTGGGCGGGCACCGGGATCCGCATCGTCCGCGCCCAGGTCGCGCAGCAGCAGGTCGAGGATCCAGCCCCACGCGTCGAGCTGCCGCTGGCCGACCGCGCCGTTGCCGATGCGCACGGGCCGGGCTCCCTCGTAGCCGGTCAGCCCGTCGAGCGTCCGCTCGGGCAGCTCCAGCTCCCCGCCGATGCCGTACATCACCTGGAGCGGCGCCGCGTCCAGCCGATCGGCGAGGAAGCCCAGGAAGGCGTGGGTCTCGGCACGGAAGCCGAGTGCATGGAGCGCGGTCATCGTGCACACGCCGTCGCGGACCCACGTGTAGCGGTAGTCCCAGTTGCGGTTCCCGCCCGGCGCCTCCGGCAGCGAGGTGGTGGCCGCCGCCATCACGGACCCGGTCGGCGCGTGGATGAGTCCCTTGAGCGTGAGCGCCGAGCGGGCCAGCAGACCGGTCACGTCTGGATCGGGGATCGAGCTGGCCCGCAGCCAGGCACGTGCGGCGTCAGCGGTCGCAGCCAGCCGCGCACCCGCGTCGTCCGCGTCCGGCACCCGGGCACGGCCCCAGGTCAGCGCGACCGCGCGTGACTCGCCGGCCACCAGGCGCACCCGTCCCGTGCTGCCGCCGTCCCCGGATGGCGCCATGAGGAGGTCACCTTCCACACGGACCGGCACGGCCTCCACGACCACCTCGCCGCGGAAGCCGTGCGCGATCTGGAGATCCACCAGCACCTCCACCGCACCGGCGGTACACCGGGCCAGCCGCACCAGCGCGCCATCGGCCTTGCCGGACGCATCGGTCGTCAGGGCGTCCTGGACCACGAGCGTGCCGCTGGGCAGCGTCCAGGTCGTCTCCAGGACGAGGCCGTCCGTGACGTAGCGCTGGACGGGCGGGTCGGCGGTCCTGGCGTCCACGGGAGCCACCCGGAATGTCCCGGCGGACCGGTCGAGGATGCCCGCCAGCACGGCCGGCGAGTCCATGCGCGGCAGGCACAGCCACTCGATGTTGCCGGTCGGTGCGACGAGGGCGGTCGTGACGCCATCCGACAGGAAGCCGAGCTGCTCGATCGGCGGGAAGCGAGGGTCGATCACCCGGCCACGATACCCGCTCACGCGCCCGGGGACGTCGGGTGTCGAGGCGATGGACGGCCGTCCGCCGATGGGCACGCGACGCCACGGCAGCGTTCGATGCGGAGGAGGCGCACGAGGTGGGGAGGTTGGGGTGGCCTAGGGGAATCGAACCCCTAACCGCTGGATCCACATTCCAGTGCTCTGCCGATTGAGCTAAGGCCACCGCGGCACGCTCGGGCACGGCGCACCGCGACCACGAGACCGATCGAGTGTACCGGGTCCGCGTCGCACGTGACATCCGCGGCCTTCGCGTCCACCATGGGCATCACATGGACCACGACGGCGCGGTCGTCGGGTACCCGGATGGGATCCGGTCGCCGTCGACGGCCACATGGGACGTACCATCCAGTCATCGGGAGGTCGAGCGATGAGCGGATATCGCACCTGGGCCCTGGGCATCGGCGGCGTCGCGACGCTCCTGCTCATGTGGCTTGTCAATCCGTGGTTCGAGGTCGGTGGCGACCTCCGGACCATCGTGACGGTGGCCTTCTGGATCCTCGCCATCGCCCTGGTGGTGGTGCTCTGGCTGTCACGCGAGGAGACCGGCGCATACGACGTCTCGATCGAGGGGCCGGCCATCACCCAGTTCCTCTTCCACGACTCGCGGGCGGGCCTCATCTGGTTGCCCATCCGGGTGTTCCTGGGCTTCAACTGGATCGAGTCGGGCTGGGGCAAGATCACGGGCACCGGCTGGATGGACGGTGGTGCCGCACTCCAGGGGTACTGGACGAACGCCGTCGCGATCCCCGAGGCCGGCCGGCCACCCATCTCCTTCGAGTGGTATCGCGACTTCATCCAGGTCCTCCTCGACAACCAGGCGTGGACCTGGTTCGCGCCGCTCATCGCGCTCGGTGAGCTGGCCGTGGGTCTGGGGCTGTTGTTCGGCTGCCTCACGGGCGTGGCCGCATTCTTCGGAGCGCTCATGAACATGAGCTTCCTGCTCGCCGGATCGGCGTCCACGAACCCCATCATGTTCACGCTCGCCGTGGGTGTCATCCTCGCGTGGCGCGTGGCCGGCTACTACGGGATCGACCGCTGGCTGCTGCCGGCCATCGGCACGCCCTGGCGACGTGGCGCCGCTCTCGGTGGTGACCAGATCGACCCGTCCGGCCGCTCGACGCTGACGTCCTGACGACGCGGGCCCGTCAGCGCAGGGCCCGGATGAGCGGATGGCGCGCCAGCACGAGCGCCACGATGGCAAGCGCGCCACCGAACACGAGCTGCGTCGCGACCGGACCGATGACGCCGGCCGCGGCGCCAGCCACGAGGTGGCCGATGGGGCCCACGCCCACGGCGAACGTCCAGAGACCCATCGCAGCGCCCCGCTGCTGGTCGCTCGCGGCGCGCTGCATGAGCGACTGGGCGAGGGAATCGGAGGCCGCCATCGCTGCGCCCACGACGAGCATCGGCAGGATCGCGACCGCGACACCCGGGCTGAGGGCGAAGGCGATGAGGCCCGCGCCGAACACCGCATCGATACCCATGAGCACGGGGCCACGGTTGGCTCGCGCACCGGCACGCACGAGCACCAGCAGCCCGATCACGCCCCCCAGGGCGCGGACGGAGTTGAGGGTGCCGTAGGCATCCGGCCCCGCCCCGAACACCTCGCGGGTGAAGACCGGCAGCAACGTGAGGGAGGAGAAGCCGAACACTTCGGCGAGGATGACCATGAGCGTCAGCAGGGCCAGCACCCGGTCACGCCGCAACAGCGTCAACGATGACCGCAGGCTCGGGGGCTGACCGCGCGATCCCCGGTCGATCGCGCGGCGGTGGCCGTGGGTCAGGGCAAGGGCGACCGCTGCCCCCAGCGACGCGAGCGCCTGGACCAGGATCGTCGCGCTGAGGCCCGGTCCGTCGAGCAGGAAGCCGCCGACCACGCCGCCCGTGATCGCCGCGAGCTGGCCCACGATGTTGGCGATGGCGATGCCCGCCGTGGCGAGGACCGGACCCACCAGGTCGAACGCGTACGCGGCGTTGGCCGCGACCCGTCCGGCGTCCATGATCCCCAACACGAACGAGCCGCCGATGAGCGCCCAGAACGGCAGCTGGTCGCCGTTCTGCCAGGCGACCAGGGCGAGGACCACCGAGATCGCCGCGGACCCCAGCGCAGCGCCGATGATCATGCGTCGCCGGTCGACGCGGTCGGCGAGGACCCCGGCCGGGATGCCCACGAGCAGCAGCGCCAGGAAGCGCACCGCGAACACGGCGCCCACCGCGAGTGGGTCCGTGGTCACGATGAGGGTCACCCACGCGAACGCCACGCTGCTCACGGTCCACGCGAAGGCGGACAGCCCGAACGCCGTGGCATACGGCGCGTATCCGGGATGCCGGAACGGGGCGCGCCAGTGACCCAGCCGACCAGCGGCCACCTCGCCGAGGCCGCCGATGGGCGTGCCCTCCTCGTCGATCACGGGCGCCCCTCCGGTCGAGCCATCGCCCCCACCGCGTCCATCAGGCGTCCATCCCCCCTCCGCCGGACGACCGCCCTGCCGGCGCTCGCAGCGTAGCGGCCACGGAACGATGGTGCGTCAGCGGCCGGCTCGGGCACGCGTCACGGCCCACGCACCCCGGGACGTCACCGCGAGAGCGACCACCGTCCGCCGTCATGGCCCCGGATCGGTATGCTCCCGTCCCGCATGGACCCCCTGACCGCACCCACTCCTGGCCCGCGCTCGACCACCGGCCGCGATCACCTGATGACGCTGCTCGTGAGCGCCCCCGATCGGCCTGGTCTCGTGGCGGGTGTCGCCGGGGCGCTCTACCGGCACGACGCGAACATCCTGGAGGCCGACCAGCACGACGACCCGGGCACGGGCATGTTCTTCCAGCGCATCCGCTTCGGCGTCGCCGGCAGCGGCCTGGGGCCACTGCGGGCCACGCTCGATGACGTGGGCACGCAGCTGGGACTCCGCTGGACGATGCGTGACCAGGGCGATCGACGGGGCGCCGCCATCCTCGTGTCCCGCGAGGACCACTGCCTGTATGACCTGCTGGTGCGACACCGCTCCGGCGAGCTGGCGTGCGACATCCGGCTCATCATCAGCAACCACGACCTGCTGGCCCCGGTGGCGGCCCAGTTCGACATCCCCTTCCGGATGGTGGCCGTGAGTGGCGACTCGATCCCCGCCGCGGAGGCCGAGCAGCAGCGACTGCTGGAGGACGCGGGGGTGGAGCTGGTCATCCTCGCGCGATACATGCGCATCCTGTCGCCGGACATGGTGGAGCGCTGGCGCGAGCGGGCCATCAACATCCACCACTCGTTCCTGCCCGCGTTCGTGGGCGCGCGGCCCTATCACCAGGCGTATGCGCGGGGCGTCAAGCTCATCGGCGCGACCGCACACTACGTGACCACCGTCCTGGACGACGGGCCGATCATCGAGCAGGACGTGACCCATGCCACGCATCGCGACTCGGTCGAGGACCTGGTGCGGCGTGGGCGGGACATCGAGCGCACCGTGCTTGCGCGGGCCGTCCGCTGGCACCTCGAGGACCGCGTGCTGGTCCACGGGAACAGGACGATCGTGTTCCGTTGACCCCGCGGGTCAACGCCCACGGTCGCCGGCAGCGATCGGCGACCCACGATCCTGCGGGAAGGGTCGTCGGGCGTCGTCTCGCGCGCGACCCTCTCTCCTCAGATGGCCAGGCTCGCCAGCAGCCCGCCGTCCACCACGAACGCGGAGCCGTTCACGAACGACGCGGCCGACCCCACCAGGAATCGCAGCGCCTCGGCGACCTCCTCCGGCCGTGCCATCCGACCCAGCGCCGTGGTGACCGGCGCATCGGCCGGCACGCCGTGGTACTCAGCACCGGCAGCGGACGCATGATGTCGGCTCATATCCGTGTCCACGGAGCCGACCACGGCCGCGTTCACCCGGATGCGGTCGGCTGCAAGGTCGTGCGCCATCTGTCGGGAGAGCGCGATGACGCCACCCTTCGAGGCCGCATACGCGGCGACCTGCACCACGGTGGCGACACCATGGACCGAGGCCACGTTGACGATGGACCCGCCACCAACGGCGCGCAGGTGCGGGATGGCGTACTTCGAGATGAGATAGGCGCTGGTGAGGTTGGTCCGGATGACGAGATCCCATTCGTCCTCCGGTAGGTCCTCGACGGAACCCGACGAGAAGATGGCCGCATCATTGATGACGATGTCCAGCCGCCCGAACGTCGCGATGGTGTCGTCGACCGCCCTGCGGCAGTCCTCTCGCACCGCAACATCGGCCCGCACGAATCGGACATCCAGGCCATCTCGTCGCAGCGAGGCCTCCGTCGCCGCACCCCGATCGACGTCACGCGCGACGATGGCGACGCGTGCGCCGTCACGCGCCAAACGCGCCGCCGTGGCCCGACCGATGCCCCGGGTGCCGCCAGAGATCAGCGCGACCTGACCCGCCAGGTCGTCGATGATGGGCAGACCACGTCCGTCGCGCATGTCGTTCCTATCCTTTGAGGCCGGTGGTCGCCATCCCCTGCACGATACGTCGCTGGAAGATGGCGTAGAAGATCAGCTGCGGGATGAGCACGATGATGACCGCTCGCATGACGGCGCCCGCATCCATTCCGTACTGCTCCTTGAAGAACGACGCCGCCAGCGGGATGGTGTAGTTGCTCGGGCTGTTGAGCAGGATCGAGGCGAGCGTCCACTCGTTCCAGGCGCCCAGGAAGTTGAGGATCGAGAGTGTCACCACCACGGGAGCCATCAGCGGCAGCGCGATGCGCAGGATGAGATGCCGCAGCGACGACCCGTCGAGGATGGCCGCCTCCTCGATCTCGGTCGGGATGGAACGCATGGCCCCCACCAGGACGAGTGTGTTGAAAGGCAACGAGCCTGCGATGTACGGCGGCACGAGGCCGAAGACGCTGTCGATGCCCAGGCCCCACGGCTGGAGCGCCTGCGCGATGGTGTAGATCGGAAAGATGGTGATGAACACGGGCACAGCCGCGCCGATCAGGAACAGGAAGTACACGAAGTTGCCGAGCATCGCGTGGCGCTGGTGGAGCCGTGCGATGGCGAAGGCGCTCGGGAAGTTGATGAGCAGGCAGCCGATGGTCGTGAGCAGCGCCACGACGAGGCTATTGCGGAACAGCGTCGGCATGCTCGACTTGCTGAACGTGTCCGCGTACAGCGAGAAGTCCCAGCTGTCCGGCAGGGCGAGCGGGTGCGCGTACAGCGCGTCGTTGTCCTTGAAGGACAGCACGAAAGCCCATGCGAACGGCAGGAACATGAAGAAGCACACCGCCAGAGAGGCAAGCAGGATGGTCAGCCGCCAGGTGCGCCGGGACGTCGTCGAGGCCATCGCCGCTACTCCTCCACCCGACGCGACGTGAGCGTCAGGAACGCGATGGAGATGGCCATCATGAGCACGAACACCAGCAGCGTGATGCTTGACGCGTAGCCGACCTGCCGCTGCTCCAGGAACACGGTGTAGATGTACGACCCGATCGTATGGGACTGGAAGTTCGGACCGCCCTTGGTCAGGATCCAGACGGTCTGGAGGCTCTGGACGGCGCTCAGGAACACGAGCACCGCGACGACCTTGTTGGTCTCTCGGAGCAGCGGGATGGTCACGTACCGGATGCGTTGGATCGCCGAGGCGCCGTCGACCACCGCGGCGTCGAGGACCTCCACGGGGATCATGCGCAGACCCGCGAGGAACAGCACAGCGTAGAAGCCGAAGCTCTTCCAGGATTCGATGACAGCGACCGTGAACGGTGTCAGCGTCGCGCCTCCGATGAGCGGCCAACCGCTCGCATCGATGCCCACCGCCGCCAGGAGGCTGCTGATCAGCCCGATGCTGGGGTCGACGATGAACAACCAGATGAGGGTGGCCACGACCCCGGCCAGGACATAGGGCGTGAACGCCAACACCTTGACGATGCTGCTGCCCCGGAACGACTGGCTGATGAGCAGGCCCAGAAGGAATGCCAGCGCCGGGATCAAAGCCAGCTCGACCACGACGACGATGCCGGTGTTCCGAAGCGCCGTCCACAGCCGATCGTCGGTGGCCATGTTCGCGAAGTTGTCGAACCCGATGAACCGGCCGGGCCTGAAGGTGGGCTTCGACTGGAACGCCAGGACCAGGGAATATGCGATCGGATAGAGCGTGTAGACGCAGAAGAACGCGAGCGCCGGCAGCAGCAGCAGCAGCTTGTTGCGTCGAGTGCTGAATGCCCGCATGGGTATCCTCTGACGGTCCTGGTCAGGCGCCGGACGGCCAGAGCCGGACCCCGTGGGGTCCGGCTCCATGGTCCGTAGGCACGACCGTGGCAGGAGCCATCGCCTGCACGGTCCCGGCTACGGCTGCGCCAGCGTCTCCAGCACTTCGTCGATGCCCGTGTCCATCCGGGCGAGCTCCTTCGGGATGTCCCCGGCGGTCATGCTGCCGTTCATGAGGCTGTTCTCGAGGTTGCCCCGGATGTTGCCAAAGCCCTGCGCCCAGAGGTCGCCGTCGGAGTTCCACTGGCGGTAGGGCGCGTAGTCCGAGTTCAGGCCCAGGTTGACGGTGGTGTCGATGTCCGGATCGGCCATCATCGCCGCCTGCTGGGTCATGATGGGACCCGTCTCCGCGCTTGCGGGGGAGAGCTGGGCCGGCATGATGGCACCCGTCTCAAGCGCGCAATCATAGCCCTCCTGGCTGAACCGCCACTTGTTGAAGTCGACGATGGCAGCCAGCTTGGCCGGGTCGTTGGCCACGTTCGCACTGATGCCATATCCGTTGCCCACGTTGCGGACCTTGACATCCTGTGGATACGGCGACTCGGGGAACGTGATGCCCCAGTTCATGACGTAGTTCGCCTCGTTCGGCTGACCGATGATCTTGCCCAGCTGGTCGGAGGGCAGCGTGATCATCGCCGCGGTGCCGTTGTTGAATGCGCTCACCGCCTGGTCGAAGCTCATGGTGGCGTTGTTGGCCGGGAAGGCACCCAGCGCGTACAGCTCGGCCTCGGCCTCGTAGGCACGCTGGAAGTCAGCGTCCACCGCCTTGATGGAGTGGTCGCCGAAGACCTGCTCGGCCTGCTGCCAGATACCCCACAGGACCAGCCAGTGCTGGAAGCCCCAGACCGCCCAGCCCTCCTTGGAGCCGTAGGCGATCGTGTCGATGCCGTTCTCGCGGAACACGGGCACGGCAGCTTTCAACTCGTCGTATGTGGTCGGGATGGCAAGACCGTACTGGTCGAACAGGGCCTTGTTGAACACCCAGCCCTGCACCTCCGCATTGGCCGGGAAACCCACGATCTTGCCGTCAGCCGTCGTGAGATTGGTGAGCGCGCCATCGATGAGCGTGCCCGTGAAGGCCTCATCGAGATACGGCGTGAGATCGAGCACCGAGTCGGACTTGTTGAAGGCGTCCACGATGAGCTGCCCGTTCCACCAGAACATGTCCGGCAGAGTGTTGGTCTCGACCTGCGTGATCAGCTTCTGCTGGAGCGCGTCGTGGTCGACGATCTGGTAGGAGATGGTGACGTTGGGGTGACTGGCCGTGTAGTCCTCGATACACGCGCCGACCTGATCGGTCGCCTGGTCCACGAACGTCATGTACGTGAACGAGACCGGCGGCGCGGGCGACTGGGCGGTGGCGACGCCGCCACCGGCGATGGTCAGGGCACACGCCCCGACCAAGAGTCGAGCAGATGTCGTGCGGAGCAAGTCGGGCCTCCAGGGTGGGACGGGCCGTCCGCGGCCCAGGTGGCCGCGCGGATGGGCCCGAGTAGGTGTCCACGGGGACGAGCCATCCGAAGTCGCGCCAACCTCCTCATGGCCGACCTGGACTGCGACGGCTCCCGCTCATCCACGCCAGTCGACCAGGGCCGCCATATATGGTATATCAGGCGATCGATGGCACCGTCAAGGGTGAGCCCGACTCCATCGGTAGCGGCCGGCCCACCGGAACGCGCCAGGACCTCCCGCGCAGCGACATCGCCTGGAGCGTCCCCGCGCGGACAGCCACGGCTTGTGCGAGCGGCGATCTACACTGCACGCACCAACGCTTCCGACCCGCTCGAAGAGGAGGACAGGGATGCTCCAGCGCGTCATCGGTGTCTCGATCGGCGCCGCGATCACGTTCGTCCTGCTGCTGCTGTTCTACGGCGGCGTGGAAGCAGGCACCGGCGCCGTCAACTGGCGGATCGTGAGTGACTCGACCCAGGCGTTCCTGGTGGCTTCGGTGCTCGGTGCTGTGGCCTCGTTCTTCTGGCCCATCGTCATCGCGTGGTTCCTGGCGCGTCGGGTGCGCGGTCGACGCGAGGACGCGGTACAGGCAGAGGTCCAGCGTCAGCTCGCCGAGCAGCAGCGAACCTCATCCGGTCCCCGCACCTGACCATCCGATCGGGAGGCCAGGGCTCAGGCCCGCGCTGAACCCAGCGAGGGCGCGCGCGGCACGCGTCGAGGTCGCTGCCGCGCACCCTGGCTCGGCTCGCGCGGAACATGTCGAGGCCGCTGCGGCACCGACCGGTCGTCAGGCGCGCGCAGCACGCGTCGAGGCTGCTGCGGCGCGTCCGGGCTCGGCTCGCAGCACCGAATCGCCGCCACCCCGCTTCGCTCGGTACATCGCCGCGTCCGCGGCACGCAACAGGCGCGCCGCCGTGCGACCGTCGTCGGGCGCCACGGCCAGCCCCGCGCTGCACGCGACATGCCCCTCGCTGCCATCGGACAGCTGGTGGCGCAGCCCACGCACGCCGTCGACCACCCGATCGGCAACCAGCCGGGCCGCCTCCATCCCGGTGTCGGGCATCACGACCACGAACTCGTCGCCGCCATAGCGCGCGACGATGTCATTGGCGCGCACGGCCACGCGCAGCGCGGCGGCCACGTTGCGCAGCACCCGGTCGCCGTCGGCGTGGCCGTGCTCGTCGTTGATGCGCTTGAAGCCATCGAGATCCACGAGCATCACGCTCAGGGGCGCCCGGGACCGTGAGGAGCGTGCCACCTCCTGGGTGAGTCGCTCCTGGAGGTATCGATGGTTGTGCACCCCCGTGAGCTGGTCGATGTCGGCCGCCTCGCGGAGCTGGGCCAGCAGACGCACGTTCTGGAGCGATGCGGCCGCCTGGCCGGCCATGGTGCGCACGAGGTCCACCTCGTGGTCGGTGAGCAGTCGGTCGTCGGACACGAGGTACAGCTCGAGGAGTCCGATGGTGCGGCCGGCCGCGCCGAGCGGCACGAGCAGCGCCTGGCGGCAGCCCAGCCGGCGCAGGATGCCCGGATCGGCCGGATCCGATCCGCTGCTGCGGACCTGGAGCAGGCAGGGCTGGCCCTGGAGCAGCGCCTGACGTGCCTGCGCCGAAGCGGTCAGGTCGACGTCACCGCGATCGGCCGTCCCCGGCAGCGTGCCGGTCCGAGCCAGGATGTCCAGGCGGGCGCTCGGATCGTGGAACCGGGATACGACGACCGCGTCCACGCCCGAGGCTCGCTGGACGGTGCGCGCCACGAGGTCGCTCAGGCCCACCTCATCGTGCTCAGCGGAGCCCGCGCTGCTGATGCGCAGCATGGCCTCCAGCTCCTGGACGACACGGTCTCGATCGGCGAGCGAGCGGGCATTCTCGAATGCGACGACCGCCTGGTCGGCGAGCACCTGGACCAGCCGCAGCTCATCCTGCCCGAACCCCGCCTTGCCCAGCCGGGACAGCACGATGGCCCCTCGCGGCATGCCCTCATAGCGCAGCGGCACGACCAGCATCGCCTCCTCGATGAGCGAGGTGCCGGGGACGGGGATGGCCGCCGGGTGGCGTGACGCGTCCGTCACGATGACGCTCTCGCCGGCCTCCACCGCGTAGCCGGTGATACCGCTGCCCAGGCGCACCCGGATGGTGTCGGCGTCCTCGGTCGCGTACTCGGGGGCGTGGTGGGCCCACGCCACGGGCTCGAGGGTGACGCCGTCGCGGGCGAGGACATACACCCGGCAGCTGTCGGCGGGCACCACACGGCGTGTCTCGCTGCAGATGACCTCGCCGATGCGCTGGGCGGTCGCGAGCCGCGTCAGCTGGGCGGCGATGGATCGGATGGCCCGCAGGTCGCGTGTCCAGGTCGGTCCCGGCCCGCCCACCGGCACGCTGCCCGCCGCGGGCGTCCCGGCCTCGCTCGAGACCCCGTGGGCCGCCTCGCCGGGTGTCTCCCGGACACCGCCCGGCAGCTCGGCTGCCACCTGTCGGGCATAGAGCCGGGCGAGGGCACGGTCCTGGGCGCCGAACGCCTCCGACGAACGTCTTGCCATGACCAGCACGCTGCCCCGACCGTCCGGGACGGCCAGCAACAGCTGGCTGCCCGGCGACTGGCCATCCGCGCGCGCAGCGACGGCTCTGGTCCGCCCCCCCAGGCCCAGCCCGGACGCGAGACGCCTGAGCCAGCCACCGCGGTCGTTCGCGGTGATAGCCTCGCTGGTCGCTCGCACTTGGAGCGCATCCTCCGTGTCCGCGATGAGCAGCGCGACCCCGGCGTCCGCTGCGAGTGCTCCCTCGACCTGGTCCAGGAGCGCCGCCAGAGGGTCGATCACGGACCGACCGGCCGACCGACCCGCGGACCGCCGCGGTCCGCTGACCACTCCCCCGCATGGCGCCACTCGGCCGCGCTGCCGACCACCATCGAGCGTGCCACGCACCACGCGGCCCCGATCCCGATGAGCACATCGCCGATGGAGAACACGTTCGCGAGCGGGAACGGTCGTGGCAGGACCAGGATGTCACCGAATGCCGCGAGCGCGGTGCCGGGTCCGCTCAGGACGGAGTTCGAGAACCCATCGGTGGGAAGCTCCGCGACACCCCGCAGCGTCATCCAGGCATCCGGCGCAGACGGCATGTGACCGCTGTTGGCGAGGATCACCGCCATGTTGAGCCACGCCCCGAGGGCGAGGATGGGCATCCCCGGCAGTCGCAGGTTGGCCATCATGACCAGGAACACGACGAGGCTCGAGGTCACATACGCCGCTGGTCCGGCCTCGCCCACCCGGTCCGTGAGCAGCGGGCTGAACAGCACCAGCTGGGCGATGAGGCCTGCGACCGCAAGCCACGCGAAGCGGATGTGCAGGTCCGCGAGGGCGCTCAGCCGACCGCCCATGAGACGGCCGACGATCAGGCCCGCGAAGATGGCATACAGCAGGAGCATCGGGCAGGCGCATCTCCATGGACACGGGCTTCGGTGGCCGTATGGACACGAGGCTCGGTGACCGTGTCAGCGCGATCGAGACGACGTCATCCCACGGGATGGCATCCCACGGCACGATCGGGCTGGCAGAACCACGAACGGCGCGCCGTCATGGCGCGCCGCAGGGTGACGTCCGGTGTGACCTGGCTCCGGCGACAGCGGCTGCGATCGTCTGCCGCCGGGCCCGGGTCAGGGAGCGTCGATCAGAACCAGCGGAACGGTGCCGCGAGGACCAGCGCGAACGCGGCGAGGGCCGCCAGGCGGAGTGCAAGAGAGGCGGGGCGGGACATCGTCGAGGCTCCAGTCACAGGTCGATCCGGTGGACATCGAGGCGACTGCGCTCGAGTCCGGTCGGTGGGCTGCCGACCGAGGTCATCATCGGTCGCGTCGGCGTCCCCCTCCATAGCCTTTCGGTACTGGGTCGCGCCCACCCGGATGGCGGTCTCGAGCCCATCGAGGCCGGGCACCGCCCACGGCCGAGCCCCTATCCTCGATCGATGGACGACGCCCGACTGACCGAGACGACCATCGCCTCCCACCTCATCCACACCGGACGCTACCTCTCCGTACGCGTCGACACCGTGCTCGATGCGGATGGCGGAGAGCACTCGCGGGACGTGGTCGACCACCCGGGAGCCGTCGCCATCCTCGCGCTGGACGCGGGTGAGGTGCTGATGGTCCATCAGTACCGCACCCCGGCAGGACGGGTGTTGCTGGAGATCCCGGCCGGCACCCTCGAGCGGGATGCCACGGGTGCCACGGAAGAGCCCCTGGGTGCGGCTCGCCGCGAGCTGGGCGAGGAGACCGGTGTCGTGGCCGGGGATTGGCGTCACCTGGTGTCGTTCTTCACGGCGCCCGGCTTCGCGACCGAGCACATGCACCTCTACCTCGCCACGGGCATCTCCCCGCTGGACGGCTACGCGGGTCCCGAGGAGGACGAGCGGCTGCGGGTGGAGCGGATGGCCTGGCGGGATGCCGTGGATCTCGCGCTGGCCGGCGGCATCGCCGACGCCAAGACCCTGGTGGCGCTGCTGTGGCTGGACCGACTGGTGGCGACCGGCGCGCTGGACCCCGGCGAGCCGGCTCGCTGACGCGGCCCCATGGCCGGGTCGCGATGGCCAGGTCGCGATGGCCGCTGGGTCAGCTGGCCGAGGCGCGCCACTCCCGGAGGTCCACCGGGCGCAGCCGCGGGCTGGGTGTCAGCCCGGGGATCCGACCACGCTTGGCGATGGGCCGTCCGTCGATCTGCTTGAGATCACCCGTGAAGTCGATGGGCATGGCGCCGCTGATATAGGAGCCCACCGCATACGAGTCGACCGGGGCGCCCGCCGCCTTGAAGTACCCGATGCGCTCGGGGTCGAGGCCCCCGCTGACGATGATGCGGACATGGCCGAAGCCCGCCTGGTCGAGCCGCGCCCGGACCTCGAGCACCAGCTCGGCGGTCACCCGGCCACGCTCCGACGGCGTGTCCAGGCGGATGCCGTAGAGCCGGTCGCCGAGCGCATGCGCGACCCGGAGCGCCTCCTCCGCCTCGTCCTTGAACGTGTCCACGAGCACGATGCGGGGGACGTCCGGGGACAGCGTCCGATCGAACGCCTCGGCGGCCCGCACCGTGTCGCCGAAGATGAGCACCAGCGAGTGGGGCATGGTGCCGGTGGGCGCCAGCCCGGCCAGACGCGCACCCGCGGGGGTCGAGGCACCCACGCAGCCCCCCACGATCGCGGCATAGTCCAGCTCATCGGTGATCGCAGGATGCACGTGCCGCGCCCCGAAGCTGATGATCGGCTCGGGGGCCGCCGCCAGGACGCACTCGCGCGCCTTGGTCGCCCAGCCCGTGGACTGGGCCATCATGCCCAGGATGGCCGTCTCGTAGAGCCCGAAGCTGCGGTAGCGCGCCCGGATACGCAGGACCACCTCGCGCGGCGCGCAGGTGTCGCCGTCATCGAGGGCCTCCACGAGCACCTCGTCCTCCGGTGGGCGATCGGCCAGCACGTGGGCCAGCAGGACCTTCGCCTCATCGATGCCACACAGCACGGCCTCGCGACGCGTGAAGACCTCCATGACCACGACGGGGTCGAGCCCTTCGTGTGCCAGGATCTCCTCGGCACGCGCGAAGTAGACGTCCGCCGAGTCCCCGGTCAGGACGCTCGCCGACGGGGCCCGCCGGAGCATGGTCGGACGATCCACCGGGGCTGTCGATCCCTCCCTGTCCCTCGCGCTGGCTGCGAGTGTATCAGCCACCGAGGGCTCCCTCGGCGGTCGTCTCACGGTCCCGGGGGACGTCGCCGCCAGGGTCGTCCTGGACGCTCGACACGGGCCCGGCGAGCTCGCCGAGGGCATCTGCGTAGCGCTCGAGCAGGGGGGTCGGCCGGAGCGCTCGCGTGGGAGCGGGCACCCGCTTCGCCCCGGGATGGAGCCAGCGCAGGGATTCGGGATAGAGCAGGTCGCACACCCGGACCGCTCGCGCCAGCGCGATACCGAGCGTCTCGCGCCCGAGGCTCGCCACCGGGATCTCGACGTCCAGCACGGGTCGCTCGTCGGGTGAGATGGCGAACTTGACGAACGGCAGCTCGTCGTTCCAACGCAGCAGCAGTCGATACGAGATCCGGAAGGAGTCATTGATGGGCGGTGCGTAGTGGACCCAGCACACCAGGGCCAGCGAGGGGTCGAGGATGAGCGTGATCCGGATGTCCGGTCGCACGCGGCCGTCCAGCAGCAGGTCCCAGCTATGCAGGCCCTCGCGCTCGTCCCGCGCATCGGGGACCAGGTCCAGCTCGGTGAGCCAGCGGTCCACGTCCGTGATCGAGGCCCCTGGGCGCGGATCGCCGGTCACGCCCTGGCAGCGACCCGCCTGGCGGGGACCGACCGCGCCTCGCGATGCTCCACGCTGCCGCCGCTCTTGACGGTGCGCGTCGTGAAGTCGCTCGGCCGCACGTCCTCGCCGATGCGGACGTTGCGCCCGATCCGCGCGCCGGCGGGCACGACCGCACGCTTGCCGACGAGCGTGATGCCCGTGTTGAGTCGGGTGGGCTCGGCCTTGTTGGGGGTCGTGAAGTCGCCGCCCATGCCGACGACGGCATTGGGGCCGACCTGGACGTACTTGTCGAGGATCGCGCGGTCCACCACCGCGCCCGCCCGGATGTGACAGTCGAACATGACCACGCTGTCCCGCACGATGGCCCCTGGATCGACCCGCACGCCCGGGGAGAGCACCGACCGCTCCACCGTCCCCGCGATGAGGCAACCGTGCGAGATGAGGCTGCGGTGGACGCTCGCGGTGGGTCCGATGCGCGCCGGGGCGCGCTCCTCGGAGCGCGTGTGGATGACCCACGACCGATCGTAGAGGTCCAGCTGCGGGTGATCGTCGAGCAGCTCCATCTGCGTCCGCCAGTAGCTGTCGACCGTGCCCACGTCCTGCCAGTAGCCATCGAATCGATAGCCGTACACCCGCGCGCCCCCATCGAGCATGGCGGGGATGACGTTCGCCCCGAAGTCCGGTCGGTCGTCCGCGAGCCAGGTCAGGAGCGCCTTCTTGGAGAACACGTAGATGCCCAGGCTCGCGAGGTCGCTCTTGGGCTGCTTGGGCTTCTCCTGCCAATCGACCACCTGGTCGCTGTCATCGAGCGCGAGGATGCCGAAGCGATGCGCCTCACCCAGGGGCACCTGCTTGACCGCGATGGTCACGTCCGCGCGCTTGCGCTTGTGCTGTGCCAGGAAGGGGGCGTAGTCCATCTTGTAGATGTGGTCGCCCGCGAGGATCAGGATGGGGTCCGCGGGTGACTCACGGATGACCTGGAGGTTCTGGAGCACGGCGTCCGCGGTGCCCCGATACCACTCGGCGGCCCGGTTGCGCGAGATGAACGGCTGCATCATGCGCACGCCGCCGCTGCTCCGGTCGAGGTCCCATGGGCGGCCGGCACCGATGTGGTCGTTGAGCGAACGCGGGTTGTACTGGGTCAGCACGACGACGTCATCGATGTCCGAGTTCACGCAGTTGCTGAGCGTGAAGTCGATGATCCGGTACTTGCCCGCGAAGGGCACGGCAGGCTTGGCGCGGACACCCGACAGGATCGAGAGGCGCTCCCCCTCCCCGCCGGCCAGGACGATCGCGGTGACGTGCTTCACGTGTCGATGCTACACGGCCGCACGCCCCGCGTGAGCGACATCCGCGTCCGGGAGGCCACCGGCCCCGTATCGAGGCCCGGTCCGTGCGGGTCGATGCCGTCAACGCGCCCCGGCAGGAGGGGCCGGCGGTGGTGGCGTCAGGTGTACCTGCGCGGGTCGACGGGGTCGTAGCCCCGCAACAGCTCGAAGTGGAGATGCGGACCCGTGGCCCGACCCGTGGCACCCATGTACCCGATGAGCTGGCCACGCTTGACCTTCTGGCCTGCACGCACCGCCTGGCGCGGCAGCAGGTGCGAGTAGAAGCTCTGGAACCCACCGCCATGGGCGATGATCACGACGTACGCGGGGTCGGAGCCGTCATAGCGGTTCCAGCCCACGAAGGCGACCACGCCCGCACCGACCGACTTGATCGGCGTGCCCGAGCCGTTGGCGATGTCGATGCCGTCGTGGAAGTGGGCGCATGAGCCACGGCGCGGCTCGAGATAGAAGCCGGTGCAGCCATATGTCTGGGTGATGACACCCGCCGCGGGCCATCCGAAGCGACCATTCCCGCTGCCGCCACCCTGGTTGGCCCGGCTCATCCGGTTGGCGCGCGCCTGTGCCTGGCGCACGAGCCCCTTGATATGGTTGTCGAGCTTGCGCCGCGCGGCCTGCTGCTTCTTGATGAAGACACGCGCCTGCCGCTGGTTCTTGGCGATGGTGTGCGCCTTGGCACGCTGCTTGGCCTGGATGGCCTTGACCTTCTTCTCGAGCTTCTTGTAGCGCACCAGCGCCGCGTCCAGGCGGGCTCGCTGGGCACGCAGGTCGGCGGCGGCATCCTGGGCCGCCCGCCGCAGCTGGTCGGTCCGATACCGGGTCGCGGCGGTCACGGCGCGCAGCGAATCGAGCGAGGCCTGCTCCTGGGCGATCGCCTCGGCCATCGCCGCGTCCTGGTCCCCGTACGCCAGCTGGGCCGACGTATCCGAGATGACGTCCGCGAAGGAGTCGGAGACGAGCACCTGCTCGAGGAGGCTGGTGTTCTGGGTCCGATACGCGTCCGCGAGGCGGGCACCCAGGGCCTGACGCCGCGCGTCCAGCTCGGCGGCACCCTGGTCGATCTCCTGCTCCAGCAGGTCCAGGGTCTGGTCCGACTGGCGCAGCCGCTCCTGGAGCGCCGCTCGGCGAGCCTGGACCTTGGCCAGCGCCTTGCGCGCCTCCTTGATGTCCGCGCGCACCCGGTCCTGGTCCTGGGCGATGCCGTTCAACTGCTTCGCCGTCCGATCGAGCGCCGCGCGCGCGACCCCGGCGTCCTTGTTCAGGTCGGACAGCAGGCGGTTCTGGCGATCGATGTCGCGCTTGAGGTCGTTCTGCCGGTCGCGGGCGGCCGAGATGCGACCCGCCAGCGGGTCCGCAGCGGCGACGGGGCCGGTCGCGGGCAGCCCGACGACGGCCACCATCATGGCGGCGACGATGACGGCCCGGCCGATACGCCGGAACCGGTCGACGGGGCCGGGGTGCTGGGGCACGCCGGACCGCATCATGTTCGCACCACTCGCAGGGTTCTCCCTCGGACGTCTCTGCGGTGAGCACCACCTGTGCAGGGGCACGGCTTGCGTCGGTGGTGCGAGTCCGCGACAGTCTATCGCGCCCGATACGATCGGTGCAAGCGTGCCGTGCTCGTCCGGTGCGAGGGACCCGTCAGGGCAGGAGGGTGGCGATGACACCCGCGCCGATGAGGATGGGCCCGAACGGGACGATGCTCCGGCGTGACAGCCGACCCGCGACCATGAGCAGCAGCAGCACCACGGACCCCGCGATGGTCGCGAGCAGGAAGCCCGCGAGCAGCCGCGTGATGCCCGCCATCAGCCCCAGGCTCACGGCGAGCTTCACATCCCCCATGCCCAGCGCCCCGCCGAACAGCCGATCGGTGACGAGCAGCACGGCGGGTGCCCCGATCCCCGCCACGAGCGCGCTCACGATGCCCAGCTCCTTGCCGGCCACGAGCGGGTCGAGGCCCAGCAGCACGACCACCAGGGCATAGCCGATGAGCGGCAGCGTGATGACGTCCGGCAGCAGCCGCTGGTCGAGGTCCGTGGCCAGGAGCACCATGAGCGCGCCGAGATAGAGCCCCAGGACCAGTCGGTCGGTCGGCTCCGACCAGCGTGCGAGCAGCAGGGCGAAGGTCACGCCGCTCCCCAGGGCCACCACGGCGGTGCGCCAGTCGAGGGCGCGGACGGCGCCGTCCGCATGGGCGGGCCAGCGTGCCGCGATCCTGTCCGCGACCAGCCCCCAGATCGCCCCCGCGCCACCCCCGGCCAGCAGGAGCGCGGGCTCGAGCGTCATCAGGGCCGGTCCGGCAGCGTCGTCAGCGGGAGCGACTCGGGTCGGGTCAGGCGCCGGTCAGCGCCAGCTCGACCAGGGTCGCGTGGCTGACACCCGTGGCGCCCTTGGCCGCCCACGGGTGCGCCTTGCGGTAGTAGGCGGTCCCGGCGATATCGAGATGCGCCCATGGCTTCGTCACGAACTCCGCGAGGAAGATGGCGCTCTTGACCAGGGACCCCTCGGCGCTGCCGCTATTGATGATGTCCGCGTACGTCGACTCCATCTCGGCGCGGTACTCCGGGATGAGCGGTAGCTGCCACATCCGCTCGCCCTGGCGGGCGCCGGCCGCAGCGACCTCGTCCCACCACGGCTGGGACGTGGCGAAGCCACCCGTGACCTGGTCGCCCAGGGCACGTGCCACGGCACCCGTGAGCGTCGCCACGTCCACGAGATGGGTCGCACCGTTGCGCTCGGCCCACGTGAAGGCGTCACCCAGGATGAGCCGACCCTCGGCGTCCGTGTTGGTGACCTCGACCGTCCGGCCGTTCATGGCCCGGACCACGTCACCCGGACGCGTCGAATGCGGGCCGGGCATGTTCTCGACCGCCGGCGCGACGGCCATCACGGGCAGGTCCGGTGCCAGCTGCCGGAGGGTCGCGATGGCGGCGATGACCGTGCACGCGCCGGTCTTGTCCATCTTCATCTCCTCCATCCGGTCCGCCGGCTTGATGGAGATGCCACCCGTGTCGAAGCAGACGCCCTTGCCCACGAGCGCCAGCAGCCGACCCTGGGAGTCGGTCGCGCCGGGATCGCCGTTGCGCAGCACGATGAAGCGCGGGGGGTTGGACGATCCTCGGCCGACGGCCAGGAACATACCCATGCCCAGCGCCTCGACCTGCTCGGGGCCCAGGATGTCCACCTGGAGGCCGTGCTGGCGTGCGATGTCGGTCGCCTCGTCCGCGAGCACCTCGGGGCTCACGTCGTTGGCGGCGCGCTGTGACAGGCGGCGCGCTCGGTTGGCGCCCTCGCCCATGATCCGGCCACGCTCGGCCGACGCGCCCAGGACTCCCTGGTCACCCGTGCCCACGACGAGCGTCAGCATGTCCAGCACGGGTGGTGCCGCATGGTCCGGTCGATAGATGACGGCGGGATCGGCGCTCCCCTCCACGACACCCCGGGTCACGAGCTCCACCGCGACGTCCACGCCCAGGTCCGCGACCAGCTCGCCGGGCAGCACGATCGCGAGATGTGACACGGCACGGTCGGTCAGCCGGCGCTCGATGGCGGCACCGAGCCGCACCGCGCTCAGTCGATCGAATGAGGATGCATCACCGACGCCCATACCCATGACCCATGCCGAACCGGTCTCGCCACCGGGCAGCAACGCCGATGTCCATGGCTTGCCGCGCAGCTCACCGATCGTGCGGTAGGCGGACAGCGCGGATCCGACACGCCGATCGACCTCCGCGACCACGGCGGGCAACGGCCCCTCGCGCAGGATGGGCACCGCCAGGACATCGGCGGTGACGTCCCACGGCTGTCCGACGACGACACGGGTCTGCATGCGGCTGGGCTCCTTCGAACGGTGGGCTGTGACGGATGGGCCGGGATCGTCCCCGGTCAGGGGCGGCCGCGGCCGGCGGGACGCGCGCGGGTGGTGGTCAGGATGCCACCGACGCCGACGACGCGGGAGATGACACGGCGGGGCCCGGGGACATGACGCCCGCGGGGGGCGTGGCGGCGCCCGGGGACGTGGCCGGGCTGGGTGTCGCCCCGGCCATCGGTCCGATACCAGCCGCGTCGAGCGCCGCGCGCAGCTGGCCCCGTGCCGACTCGATGTCCAGCAGCGCCCGGGTGATGGCTGCCGCGGCCAGATCGGAGACGCTGATGACCAGGGCGTCCTCGGTCACCGGCAGGCTCTCCTGGGCTGCCTCCACCTCGGCGTAGGCGTCACGCACCTCGTTGGTGACCTTGCCGTCGGACGTCTGGAGCAGCGTGTACAGGTCGACCAGCGCCGCATCGTAGGTGTCCATCCGGTCCAGCAGGTCCTGGAGCGTGGCCACATCCGAGCCGGCCCTGGCCGCGGTCGCCGCGACCGCATGCGCGGGCACGAGGAGCCGCTGCGCCTCGACCAGCCCATCGAGCGCCGCCTGCCAGCGTCCCGCGCGACCGGCGTCCGTCGCCCGCACCACGGCCGTGTCGTGAGCCTGGATGGAGCGCACCAGGTCCGTGGGGTCGCCCGCGGAGAGACGCACCGCGGCCCAGTCGGCGGCCAGCTCGCCGGCACCCGGCAACGCCGTGTCGAGGGCGCCGATACGGATGCGGTCGGACACCGGCAGCCGGTCCAGCGCGGTGCCATCGAGGAGCGCGGCGCGCGCGCCGACCAGGGACGCATGGAGCGTGGCGGCGTCGAGCGCGGTGACGTCGCCCGCGGCGGTCGCCTGGTCCACGCCGTCGGGATCGAGCGCCCGCAGTCGTGTCAGGGTGTGTCGCCCGGCCTCCGCGATGGCATCCCCCGCAGCCGCCAGACGGACCAGGTCGGCGTCCATCGCCGCGAGCCTCGGCGCGACGATCTGGTGGCCACGTGCCGTCAGCTCGGGTCGTCCCGACTCGTCGGGTGGGTGGTCGAGGGCGAGGATGAGGCCGGCACCCGCGACCGCGACGATCACCAGCAGCACCACACCTGCGACCCAGTGCACGACGCGTGTCACACGGGCGCCCAGCAGGTCGTCGGTCGCATCGTCGGTCGGGTCCTCCGTGGGGTCATCGGGGCGCAAGTGTATGGGCGACGGGCCACGGGCTCGATACCATCGGTCGACGATGCACCGGACCGAGCACCGCCCCGACACCGAGCACCAGCCCGGCCTGGATGCCGCCACGCTCGAGCTGCTGGCCCGGATGCCCAAGGCGGAGCTCCATCTGCATCTCGACGGCAGCCTGCGACCCGAGACCGCGCTCCGCCTCGCGCGCCAGCGTCGGCTCGACCGGGGCATGGACCGCTCCGCGATGCGACGCGCCCTGACCGCGCCCATGCCCTGCCGAGACCAGGCCGAGCTGCTCGCGGCCTTCGATCTGCCCATCGCCCTGCTCCAGGACACCGAGGCGCTCGAACGTGCGACCCACGAGCTGGTCGAGGATGTGGCGGCCGATGGCACGCGTTATGTCGAGATCCGCTGGGCGCCCTCGCTCCACACGCGACGCGGTCTCGCCCTCCGGGACGGCATCGCGGCGGTCGTCGCGGGGGCTCGCACCGGGTCCCTGGCCACGGGCGTGGTGGTGCGCCTGGTCGCGGTGGCGCTGCGCACGCTGGCGCCCGAGGACGAGACGACGATGGCCCGCGTGGCGGCGGACTTCCTGGGCGACGGCCTGACGGGCTTCGACTGCGCGGGCCGCGAGGCCGAGGCACCCGACCCGCTGCGGTTCGAGGCGGCGTATGCGGTCGCACGCGACGCGGGCCTGGGCATCACGGTGCATGCCGGCGAGTGGGGCGGTGCCGCGCAGGTGCGGCGTGCCCTCGCGCTCGGGCCATGGCGCATCGCGCATGGGTCGCCGGCCGTGGACGATCCATCGCTCCTGGACGAGCTGCGGACGCAGGGCGTCACGCTCGACCTGTGTCCCACCAGCAACGTCCAGGCGTCCATCGTGGACTCGCTCGCGGCGCATCCCCTGGCGCGCCTGTCCCGGGCGGGGGTGCCGGTGACGCTGTCCACGGACGATCGCACGGTGTCCGACCTGACGCTCACCCGGGAGTACGGCCACGCGATCTCGCCCATCGGCCTCTCGCTCGGCGAGCTGTGGCACATCGGGCGTCACGCGCTCGAGGTCGCGTTCCTCCACCACGACGAGCCGCTGCGCGCCGAGCTGCGTGCCGCGTTCGACGACTTCGCGCTCAGCGAGCCGCGGCTGCAGCCTCCAGGATCCGCGCCAGCGCCGGAGCGTCCGGAGCGACCCACGATGGTCGTGCCGCGGGTGACGCGGCGTCCACCTGGGCCTGGCTCGTGACCCCCGTGAGCATCAGCACCGAGCGTGCCCCGACGCGGTGCGCGGCCGCGATGTCGGTGCCCAGGCCGTCCCCGATGACGATGGCGTCCTCGACCGGGACCTGGCTCGAGCGCGCGGCCTCGCGGAACAGCCCCGGCTCGGGCTTGCCGATGACCTCGTCCGGCTCGCGACCGCCGGCCGTCGCCACCGCCGCGACGATCGATCCCGCGCCTGCCGCGAGCCCCTCCGGCAGTGGGAACACCGGGTCGCGGTTGGTGGCGATGAACAGTGCCCCATCGCGGACCGCGGCCGCAGCCGCCGAGAGCCGCCGATAGCTCAGCGCCACGTCCACGCCCACCACGACCGCGTCCGGCTGGCGCGTCAGGCCGCCGGGTGTCGGCGCCACGGTCCGGAGACCGACGTCACGCAGCTCACGTACCAACCCTGGGCCACCCAGGACGAGCGTCAGCCGGGGCGGCTCCGGGCGTGCGGCCAGCGCCAGCGCCGTGGCTCGCGCGGATGACATCAGACCACCCGGGCCGATGGGCGCACCCATGGACTCGAGCGTGGCCTGATACTGGGTGCGATGCCAGCGCGAGTTGTTGGTCACGTAGACCACCCGATCACCCGCCGCCACGCGAGCCGTGAGCAGCTCCGGCATGCCCGGCACGGCCACCGGACCGCGATACACCACGCCATCCAGGTCGACCAGCAGCAACATGCCCCGATGGTAGCCGCGACGCCGCCGCGATCGACGTCGGCCACGCGCGCCCTGGCCGCCGGGCTGGGCATCGGCCGCGGAGCACGGCCATGAGCGGTCGGCGACACGCCCCGCCCCCGCCGGTCAGCGACCTGGGCTGGGTCATCATCGACGGCGACAACCTGCTCCATCGGGTGCGTGGCAACCGCGACGAGGCGGGTGTCGCGTGGCTGCTGCCCCTGTTGCGCGCCTGGAGGCCGGCCGACGTCCAGGTGATCGTCATGCTCGACGGCGCATCCGATCCGGGCATGCCGAGACGGCAACGCGCCGCACCGGGCATCTCGTGGGAGCACTCCGGTCGGATCGACGCCGACACCGCGATCGTGGACATGTGCCGGTCACGTCCGTACGCCGATCGCGCCCGGACCGTGGTGGTCACGGACGACCGGGGCCTCACGGAGCGCTGCCGGCTGGCGGGTGTGCTGGTGCGTCGTCTCGACTGGCTCGTCGACCAGCTGGGTCGACCCGCCGCCGGCGGGCCCGCCCGTGGCATGGGCGTCCAACGCCCGCGTGGCCCAGGTGCGCCTGGCCAGCGGCCTCGGGGCGCCGTGCCGGGTCCCCATGGCTCCGCTGGGAAGGCCGGCGGCGGTACGGCATCGGGCCATGCGACGCGCCCGGTGGGCATCGGTGCCCGGCCGGGTCGGCTACCATGACGGTCGTGACCTCACCTGACCCGTGGACCGCGTTCCTCGATCTGCTGACCAAGGCGATCGTCCCTGACTGGTCCGGGCTCATCGCGCTGCTGCCGTTCCTCATCCTGGTCGGTGTGATCGGGCCGATCCTGTCGCTCCTCGCGCTCATGTGGCTCTGGCACTTCATCACCAAGCGGCGGATGCGCGTGGAGGTGACCGAGGCCGAGGCGCAGCTCGCCCAGCTCGACACGGGCGGCGCACCCATCTTCCCGGCCAATGTCCCCTACTGCCCCGAGCACGGCCTCGTCTACCCGTCCTCCCGGGTGCGCTGCGAGATCGACGGGGCGGATCTCGCGCTCCGGTGCCCGGTCGATGGCACGGTCCGCGACGCCGGCACCCAGACCTGCAAGGCATGCGGCACCCGCTTCGTGCTGGGCGCCGTGAGCACCTCGGACCTGGTGCGCCGGCCGGCCGGCCCACCCCCGGGGGGCGCGGCGATCGCCTGAGTCGCGCGGCGACTCGGCGGTCGACCGGCTGGCCATGGCGACCCTCTCCATCTACCTGTTCGCGCTGGGGGGCGTGGCGCTCGCCATCGCGTTCCTGCTGGATGTGGTGCACACCACCCTGCTCGCGGTCGGACGCCGGAGCGTGCCCGTGACCACGTCGGGGCTGGCCGCGTCCTCGGGCGGCAGCGCGACGCTCACCATGGGCGGCGCTGGGTCCGCCGGGGCGACGAGTGGTGGCTCGCTGTCGTATCGCACGCCCACCATGCCCGGCGCCATCGCCCACGGCTTCACGTGGCTGGCCTTCCTGGCGCTCGTCGGCTCGCTGGCCATCCGTGCCTGGCTCGTGGGTCGTGGCCCGTGGGGCAACATGTTCGAGTTCTCGATCGCGTTCGCCACCGGCATCCTGGGCGGCTACCTGTACCTCGCCCACCGATATCCCATCCGGTCGATCGCGTTCGTACCCCTGGGCGTGGCGCTGTTCCTCGTGGGCTACGCGGCCACCCTGCCCTCGACCATCGAGCCGCTCGTGCCGGCGCTGGCCAATCCGCCGCTCATCACCATCCACGTGGTCATGGCCGTGCTCAGCTACGGCATCTTCGCGGTCAGCTTCGGAGCCGCCGTGGGCTACCTCGTCCAGGGCACCGAGGACCGCTTCGCGTGGCTGCCGTCGCACAAGGTGCTCGACGAGGTCGCGTATCGCGCGGTCATCATCGGCTTCCCCATCTTCGCGGCGCTCATCATCCTGGGCAGCTACTGGGCGTCCATCGCGTGGGGTCGCTACTGGGGCTGGGACCCCAAGGAGACATCGGCGCTCGTCACGTGGCTCATCTACGCCGTGTATCTCCACGCGCGCAACCTGCGTGGCTGGTCCGGGCGACCCTCGGCGCTCATCCTCGTGGTGGGGTTCGCGGCGGTGTTGTTCACCTACTTCGGCAACCTGTACTTCTCGGGCCTGCACAGCTACAGCGGTCTGTAGCGCCGACGGGACCACCCAGCGTTGGTGGCGTGCGGGCGGCGGACGACGGACGGGCATGAGGCGGGCAGCCGACCCCGGCCGGGGCTATCCGGTGACCATGCCCATCAGCAGCCCAACCTCCGCCCGGTCAGGCAGCACGCCCCGTGCCCCGACACCGGTCGTGGAGAGCGCCGCGGCGGTCACCGCCCACGACAGGGCGCCGAGCATCGGCGTCCCCGTCGCGAGGCATGCCGCGAGGACCCCTGACAGCGTGTCACCGGCGCCGGTCGTGTCGATCGTCTCGACCATCGGCGCGGGCGCCCGCTCCACGACCCCGTGCGCGGGATCGAGCACCAGCGCACCCGCCGCTCCCAGGGTCACGACCACGGGTCGCCCGGTGAGCGCCACCAACGCGGCCGCGGCACGCTCCGGATCGTCCTCCCCGGTCAGCTGCGCCGCCTCGGTCTCGTTGGGTGTCAGGATCGGTCGCGCCGCTAGCAGCGCCGGCAGCAATGGCCGCGCAGGCCCCGGGTTGACCACCAGGGTCAGCCCGAGCTCCGCGGCCCATGTCGCGGCCGCGAGCACCGGCCCGTCGGCCACCTCGAAGCCGGTCAGGACCACGCTCCCGGCCGGCGGTTCGAGGCCCTCGAGCGCCCGTCGGACCGTGTCGCCATCGAGCGCCGCGCTCGCCCCGGACGCGACCGCGATCTGGTTCTCGCCGCGCGCATCGACCATGATCATGGCGACCGCGGTGGGCGTCCCGGCCAGGCGGGCCGTCCCCGAGACATCGATCCCCTCGACCCGCAGGCTGTCCAGCGCCTCGTCGGCCATCTCGTCGTCACCCACGGCGCCCACGAAGCGCGCCACGGCCCCGAACCGCGCGGCCGCGCACGCCTGGTTGGCGCTCTTGCCGCCACCCGCCCGGGTCAGGACGCCGTTGACGACCGTCTCGCCCGGCCTGGGCAGTCGATCGACCTGCACGGTGAGGTCGACGTTGATCGACCCGACGACGATGACCCAGCCCTCGCTCACCCCGACCCCTTCGCGCACGACCTCCCTCACCCCAGATCGACGTCGACGATCTCGTCCTCGTCGATGGTGATGTCCTGGTCGATGGGGTGGTCCTCGTCGATGGTGACATCGTCGTCGATGGCCGGGTCGTCCGGCCGCTCGGTGCCCGTGCGACTGGGGATCGGCCGCTCGGGCATCGACGGCAGCCGACCGCGGACGGTCACCTGGTCGTCGCCGTCCCGGGCATAGCGGACCGTCGGACCGGTCGGGCCATCCGCTCCCACCTCGCGCACGCGCATCGTGATGCCGCCCGTGTCGTCATCGATGTCGGCGCGGCCCGTGAGCGCCAGCCCTTCCGACCACGAGCACGCCTCCATGCGCGCCCGGCTGCCGCTGGCCGTGGGCGTGTAGCGGATGGTGCCGCCGAACCGGCACCCCGCCGTCAGCGGATCCTCCGCGCCCCAGTACCAGTAGTCGACGCTGGTCACGATCTCCCGATCCACGGCGCGCAACGCCTGCTGGGTCGTGGTGAAGTCGTCGGCACGCAGCGGTGGCAACGGCACGTAGTCGTCCGCCACGTCGCCGCGGCACACGGTGCGTGCGGCAGGCGGGATCGTGCCCCGCACCAGGAACGCGGTCACCTGGTCGTCCGGGCAGGCGTTGCCGCGCCCGAAGATGACATGCGGACCGCCGGGCATCACGATCATCCGGGCCCCCGCGCCAAGGGCTGCCGCGATGCGCTCGCCATTGCCCCACGGGGTCGCCGGATCGAGCGTCGCGCCCAGCACGAACACCGGGAACGGCACGTCCGTGAGCAGGGGTGGCCGCTCGGAGCCCTCGGGCTGGGCAGGCCAGAAGGCGCATGGCAGGTCGCCATAGAAGATGTCGCCCATGCGGTAACGGTCCATGCCCCGCTCGCGACCTGCCGCGAGGTAGGCCTCGGCACGTTCCTCGGCCGTGGCGCCCGGCAGCTGGTAGTCGAGGCACTCGACCGCGTAGTAGAGGCCGTCCGAGTAGCTCGGGTCGACGATGGGTGTCTCCGTCTCGGGGTCCATGTACAGGCCGCTGCTGAACAGCCGCGAGAGATACCACAGGTCGCCCTGGTCGGCCGCCGCGAGGCCGCGCTGGAGGAGCATCCGGTCGTACTCGCTGTAGAGGAACGCCGAGGCGGCCGTCACCAGGTCACCCGCGGTCAGCTGGCGGGTCGTGGTCGTGCCGTCCGCGGCGTGGAAGTCGTAGCTCACCGGCCCATCGGTGAAGCGTGCGGCGAGCGCGTCCCAGCCCACGAGGCTGTTGGGAGCCGGCACGTCCCGGGTGCACGACCGCTGGGTCGTGCAGTCGTAGAGCGTGCCCTCGAGCGCCTGCTCGAAGCCCGCCACCTGCTCCTCGTAGTAGCCGAACAGGTCCAGGCTGAGGTCCACCGGGCCATCGAGGAACAGGCCATCGAGCCGGTCCGGGTGCGCACCCGCGTACATCTGCGCGTACTGCGTGCCATAGCTCTCGCCATAGACCATCAGGCGGTCCTCGCCGAGGTAGGCGCGGATCGCCTCGAGGTCCTCGACCGCCTGCGCGGTGCCGAGATAGGGCAGGATCGAGCGGTCCCCACCCCACTCGGCCAGGCAGTCGTCCACGAACGTGCGTGACGCCGCGCCGTAGCCGGTGGTGGCGGTGCTCGTCGCGGGATCCGCGTCCGTCCGGTAGAACGCGAGCGCCGCGTCGGGGCAGGTGAAGTCGCCCGAGAGGTGGGCGCCACGCTGGTCGAGGAACACGATGTCGTAGCGGCGCGCCACGGCAGCCGCGAACGAGTCGGAGTAGCTGACCGCGGACTGGATGCCCGATGAGCCGGGGCCGCCCGTGAGCGTCACGAACGTGCCGCGCGCCGGCCCGTTGCCCGTGTGGCGCTTGATGGCGAACGTGACCGGCAGCGTGCGACCCGTGTCGTCGAAGTGGTCGAGCGGCATCGCCAGGGTGATGCACTCGAAGCCCTCGGCCATGTCATCGGCGCAGGCACCGGAGTCGATGACGCTGGGGACCTCGGTCGGTGCCGCGGCGGGGGCCGTGCTGGGCACGGCGCTCGGGCCTGTGGTGGGCGCCTGGGCGCTCGTCGGGCCGGTCATGGGGATCATCAGCGCGGCCACCAGGCCTGCCATCAGCCGTGCTCGCATCCACGCATGGTACGACCTGCACGACCGGCCTCCCGGGCGATCTGCGCGCCGGGCTCACCGGCGCCCGCGTCGCGCGGGATGGCTCGAACGGCCACCGTGTCCGGAAACCTGACAGGTTCTGGAACATCCGTTCGGTATCATGCGGCCATGGACGTCCACAGGCCGTCCACGGCGCCTCCACGAGGGCGTCCACAGGACGGGCCGGCGTCGGTCCCGCACGTCGGTCAACCCCAACATGTTGTGGCGCGCCGTCGTGGAGACCCCCTACATCTTGTGTCGGAAGGCTTGACACCACCGGGTGTGGACGGTACCTTGGCACGTCTTGACGAACGCGCGCACGCAGGTCGTGGCGCATGAGGCAGCGACACGGCATCCGGGGGCGATGCTGCGAGGGAGGATCAGGGATGAGCCAGGTCATCGAGTCCGGAGCCGCACTCGGCGTGGAGGCCACCGCGCGCTCAGGTTCGATCG
Source organism: uncultured Anaerolineaceae bacterium (assembly GCA_964650135.1). Lineage (GTDB taxonomy): Bacteria > Chloroflexota > Limnocylindria > Limnocylindrales > CSP1-4 > JAFMJV01. Next base: position 31,270 of record CAZYTQ010000015.1, read on the forward strand.
AGACCGTGGCTCGGAAGGCCGCCCGGGACGCCGCCGGGACGCCCGTCCCACACGAGGCCGTGCCCGTCGCGCCGAGCACGCTCCAGACCCCGGTCGTGGATGCGGAGTACCGCTTCACGGGTGAGGGCGTCAAGGGCCTCACGTTCGAACGTCGCTGGACCACGCCGGGCGTCCACCCCTACGACGAGGTCGAGTGGGAGATGCGCACCGCGTCCATCTCCAGCGAGACCGGCAAGACCGTGTTCGAGCAGACGGACGTGGAGGTGCCCGCCTCGTGGAGCCAGCTCGCCACGAACGTGGTGGTGAGCAAGTACTTCCGGGGCCACATCGGCACGCCGGGTCGGGAGCACAGCGTCAAGCAGCTCATCGACCGCGTCGTCAACACCATCAGCGCGTTCGCGGCCACCCAGCGCTACTTCGCCACGGATGAGGATCTGGCCGCGTTCAAGGCGGAGCTGACCCATCTCCTGGTCCACCAGAAGATGGCCTTCAACAGCCCCGTGTGGTTCAACGTGGGCGTGGAGGAGCAGCCCCAGTGCTCGGCCTGCTTCATCAACTCCGTGCGGGACTCCATGAGCTCGATCATGGACCTCGCCAAGACGGAGGCCATGCTGTTCAAGTACGGCTCGGGCGCGGGCGTCAACCTGTCGCCCATCCGGGGCAGCAAGGAGAAGATGTCGGGCGGTGGCATCGCCAGCGGCCCGGTCAGCTTCATGAAGGGCTTCGACGCCTTCGCGGGCGTCGTCAAGTCGGGCGGCAAGACCCGGCGCGCGGCCAAGATGGTCATCCTCGACTCGGACCATCCGGATGTCATGGAGTTCATCGACTCCAAGGCGAACGAGGAGCGCAAGGCCTGGGCGCTCATCGAGGCGGGCTATGACGCCTCGTTCACGGGCGAGGCGTACGGCTCCGTGTTCTTCCAGAACGCCAACCACTCCGTGCGCGTGACCGATGACTTCATGCGCGCCGTGGAGTCCGGCGCCGACTGGACCACCCACGAGGTGACCACGGGCGACGCGGTGGACACGATGCCCGCCACGAGCATCTTCCGGCGCATGGCGGAGGCCGCCTGGCTGTGCGGCGACCCGGGCATCCAGTACGACACCACCATCAACGACTGGCACACCAGCGCCGTCTCGGACCGCATCTACGCGTCCAACCCGTGCTCCGAGTACATGTTCCTCAACGACACCGCCTGCAACCTGGCGTCCATGAACCTGCTCAAGTTCGTGGATGCGGACGGCGAGTTCGACGTGGAGGCGTACCGCTTCGCGGCGCGCGTGACCATCACGGCGCAGGAGATCCTCGTCGACAACGCGTCCTACCCGACGCCCCAGATCGAGGAGAACTCCCACCGCTTCCGGCCCTTGGGCATCGGCTACGCGAACCTCGGCGCGCTGCTCATGAGCCGCGGTCTCGCGTATGACTCCGATGAGGGCCGCGCGTACGCCGCCACGCTCACCGCGATCATGACCGGCGAGGCGTACCGCCAGTCCGCGGTCGTCGCACGGGACCACGGCGGCCCCTTCAACGACTACGCCATCAACGAGCAGCCCTTCCTGCGGGTCATCGGCAAGCACCGTGAGGCCGCCTATCAGATCCCGGCAGGCAGCGCACCCCAGCCGCTCCTCGACGCGGCCCGCCTGACCTGGGATGAGGCGCTCCAGCTGGGTCGCCAGCACGGCTACCGGAACGCGCAGGTCTCCGTGCTCGCGCCCACCGGCACCATCGCGTTCATGATGGACTGCGACACCACGGGCATCGAGCCGGACATCGCGCTCGTCAAGTACAAGAAGCTCGTCGGTGAGGGCTTCCTCAAGATCGTCAACAACACCGTCCCCGCCGCGCTGCGCCGCCTGGGCTACAGCGCCGCCGAGACGGAGGCGATCGTCGACTTCATCAACGAGCACGAGACCATCGAGGGCGCGCCCGCGCTCAAGCCCGAGCACCTGTCGGTGTTCGACTGCGCCTTCAAGCCCGTCAACGGCGAGCGGTCCATCCACTACATGGGCCACATCCGGATGATGGGTGCCACCCAGCCGTTCCTGTCGGGTGCCATCAGCAAGACCGTCAACATGCCAGAGGCCGCCACCGCGGAGGACATCGAGGATGTCTACCTCCAGGGCTGGAAGCTCGGCCTGAAGGCCATCGCCATCTATCGCGATGGCAGCAAGCGATCACAGCCACTCTCGACCGGCAAGAAGAAGGACTCGGACGCCACTGACTCGCAGGTAGCCGTGGCAGCGGCGCCGGGGGCTCAGCTCACTGGGGAGCCAAAGCCGTACCGGCGCCGCCTGCCTGCCGAGCGCACCGCGGTCACGCACAAGTTCCAGGTCGCCGGCCACGAGGGCTACATCACCGTCGGCCTGTACGAGGATGGCACGCCAGGCGAGCTGTTCCTCAAGATGGCCAAGGAAGGCAGCACCATCAGCGGCCTCATGGACACCATCGCCACGATGACGTCCGTGTCGCTCCAGTACGGCGTGCCGCTGCGGGACCTCGTCAACAAGTTCGCCCACGTCCGCTTCGAGCCCGCGGGCTTCACCGGCAACAGCGAGATCCCCATCGCCAAGTCCATCGTGGACTACGTGTTCCGCTGGATGGGCTCGCGCTTCCTGCCCGCCGAGGAGCGGGAAGCCCTGGGCCTCATCGGTGCGGCTCCGGCCATGGCGCTGTCCATGCCGGCGCTGCCTCAACCGAGCGGCCTCGCCCCTCTGGCTCCCGTGGCACCCATCGCCATCCCGACCGACCAGGACTCCACCCCGGCAGCGGCCGGTACCTCCTCCCCGGCCGCTGCCTCTCCCCTCCCCGTACTGACCAACGGTCACGCGAACGGCAACGGCCACACCAACGGGTCCGGCACCGGGCTCAGCTCGTTCGCGGCCTCCCTGGGCGCGACCACCAAGGTCTCGTTCAGCGTCAGTGCGGACTCACCCAGCTGCGCCGACTGCGGCAGCATCATGGTCCGCAACGGCAGCTGCTACAAGTGCCTCAACTGCGGCTCCACGAGCGGCTGCAGCTGACCAAGCCCATCGTGCGCGATCTTGGTCGATCCGCATCCCATCGGCCGTCTCAGCCACGAGCGATGCTCAAGAGTCCGAGGAGCCCGGGTCGAGCCCCTCGCCCGGGTCTCGGCTGCCCGGTGCGCTGAAGTCCGGCGGTTCCGGCGTCGCCGTCTCGACGGCAGAGTCGGGCTGTCCGGGAAGGCGCGGCGCGGCGGCGGCCCACGGCTTGAGGCGTTGCACGACCTCGCGGTAGAACGACGTGACTTGGTCGCGGGAATCTCCGACGAAGGTCCCCTTGCCCTTGCCGCGCTTGGTGCCCATCTCGCGCGGCCAGATCAACCGAAACGACCGCGGCTCACGCTTGGGGTCGGCGGCCCACAGTAGTCGATCGGGCTTCTGCAGAGCGGTCGCGAGCATCTCGGAGACCGTCTCGCGGGCCAAGGGGTACGCGATGTCGACCCTCAGGGCCGGCGGAGCGTCCTTCAGCTGGCGGAGCAGCCACGCGATGCGTGTCTTCGGCTTGCCCTCCCGGGGCGCAGGCACATCGACCGAGGTGGACACCAGGCGTGTTCGAAGGTCCACAGAGATCTCCACCTGACCGATCGCGTCGGGCACCTTGATGGCGCCGTCGAGCCGACCGGTCTCGGCGAGCTGCTTGACCATCGCGACCCGCCTCGAGGCGGCCTCCAGCTTCCGAGGCCAGACTGGCACGACTTCCCGCCCCAGGTCCTGCCGCATGCCGAGCGTCACGTACTGGATGAACTGCTCCCAGCGCTCCACGACCTCACGGACTCCTGGGTCGTTCGCCCTGAGCGTCTGGGCACGGGCGGCATCACGGACCGTCACCCACTTATCACCCATGTCCTCGAAGCCACCCGCTCCTGACTTCTCGTTGTCGAGGTATGCGATGAGCTCGCCAAGGATCCACGCCTGGTCCGGGTCCGAGATGCCCCGATGGCGATGCTGGGCGATGGCCTCGGTGAGGATCGACCACCACGACAGCCGGCGTTCCAGGCGGCCGCGATGGAGCACTACCTGATGCGCGTGGTCGCCGCCGCGCGCGAGGGTGCCTGATCGTCCAGGCCTCGCTCCCGTGAGGCCGCCTGGGCGGACCCCTGCACGAGGCGGGGTGCGCGTCCCGCCAGCGTGAACCGCGGATCCGGGCCACGGTCGGCCGTGCGGAGGAACGAGGGATGCTGGATGAGCCTGACCCGGCGCTCGGTCCGAACGATGCGCTCGGTCCGCACCGGGCGCCTTGCCCGGACGGCCAGTGGCGGGAACGCGACCACGGCGGTGTCGGTCGTGTCGGCGTCCACGCTGTCTGCGGCCATCGCGACCCGTGCGGCGATGGATCGCTCGGCGCAGGGATCGGTGGGAGTGTGGATGGCGTGCATGAGGCTGTCCTCCCTGGTGCTCGGGCGCGGGGCTGGCGTTCGCGACGCAGTCGCGCTATGCTCAACCGGAGCCTCCTCCGGTTGCTGGACGCAGTATAAACGGAGGCCCCTCCGTTTTGTCAAGTGGAATCCCGCCGAGTGAGGTATCGAGCGTCGTGACCCTGGTCACCCGTCAGCCGCGTGCCGATGCGCAGCGGAACCGCGAGCGATTGCTGAGCGCCGCCGTCGCGGAGCTCGCGGAACGTGGTCAGGACGCGCCGCTGGAGGGGATCGCCACGCGCGCGGGTGTGGGCATCGGCACGCTGTACCGTCACTTCCCCAGCCGAGAGGCACTCATCGTCGCGGCCTACCAGCAGGAGGTGGACTCCCTGTGCGCGTCCGCGCCGGAGCTGATCGCGACGATGCCCGCCGACCAGGCGCTGCGCACGTGGGCGGTGCGCTTCACCGATTACGTGGCCACCAAGCGCGCGATGGGCGACGCACTCCGGTCCGCGGTCGCATCGGACTCGTCGTTCTTCGCGGAGACGAAGCAGCGCATCGGTGGCGCGCTCCGGATGCTGCTGGAGGCTGGCGCAGCATCAGGCGATCTGCGTCAGGACTCGGACGCCGACGACGTCATGCGCGTCATGAGCGCCATCTGGTTCCTGCCGGACGGCCCTGACTGGCGTCGCGACGTCGGCCGGATGCTCGACCTGGTCATCGACGGCCTGCGCTACGGCGCCTCCGACGACGACCGCGGGGCATGACCGGGCCAGGGATGCCCGATCACGAGTCCCGGTGCGGGCCTGCGGCCCGAGTCCCGGTGCGGGCCTGCGGCCCGACCCCTGGAGGGTATCAGTCGACCGGTTCGGGCTCTGGGAAGGTCCAGGAACCGTCGAGGATCTCGGCACGTGGCCGGTACAGCCGGACGAGGTAGTTCCAGCCCTCCATCGTCGGCAGCCAGTTCGCCTGACCCTCGCCCGTGCCGCCGAGATGCACCGTGATGCTGCCATCGGGGTCGCGCGCGGCCATGACGCTGTTGACGTTGTAGGCGCCCCGGTCGTTGGGCTCGAAGTATCCGGCGGCGTCGTACAGGGACAGGGACCAGAACCCGTCGACCGGCACGTCCCTGACGGTCAGCCGGTACTCGCCCACGGGCAGCGGCGCCGCGCTGACGTACTTCGCCTCCCGCTCGGGGAGCCCGCCCCAGCCCGCGGCGGAGCCGATGAGGTGGCGGACCGGTTCCACCTCGTCCCGACGCCCGAACATCCGGTCGGCGCCACCGATGCGCCTGGCGAGGACCAGGAGGGCCTCGCGTGTCTCGTCGAGGGAGGCCGTGTCGTAGTCCGGCATCTGGAACTCGCGGGCCGAGCCGGCCTCGACGGCGGCCTGGTCCTGGAGGGCGTTGACGGCGGCCACGTCCGCCGGGTCCGAGGCGTCGACCAGGATGCGCAGGGCGACCGCCACGAAGGGCGTCCCGATCTCGGCACCGGGGACCTCGTGGGTACCGGCCGAGTGGACGATGTGGGTCACGTAGTGATCCTCGTTGACCACCATCGCGGACAGGTATCGGGCGCCGCCATCGGGCAGCGTGATGCGCAGCCCGGCGCTGGCATCGAACACACCGAAGCTGTAGAGGGTGTCCCGGTTCTGGCGGATGACCGGCTGGTGGTCGATGGGCGTCGGTGTCCGGCTGTGGGCCAGCCGGTTCGTGCCGCC
>CAZYTQ010000016.1:0-37077 GCA_964650135.1 uncultured Anaerolineaceae bacterium
CCAGCGGGTCGATGGTGGCCGTCGGGTCCAGGGATGCGGAGGGGTCCCCGCTGGCGATCGGGTCGCGGGTCAGACAATCGATGGGCTCGAAGGATGCCTCTGGGGCGTCGGTCGAATCCGGCTCGAGGGAGGGCGACGGACCGTCGGTCGGATCCGGCTCGAGGGAGGGCTCCGGCTCGAGGGAGGGCTCCGGCTCGAGGGAGGGCTCCGGCTCGAGGGAGGGTTCGGGCTCGGCTGACGGCCCTGGTGTCGCCAGGACCGAGGGCTCCGGCTCGAGGGAGGGCGGCGGCTCGGCTGACCGCTCCGGCGTCGCAGGCTCCGTCGCCTCCGGTGTCGTGGTCGGCGTCGGCGTCGGCGTCGGCATGTCCGTCGGCTCACCGGTCAGGTCCGGCGTGGGCGTGCGGTCCGGCTTCTCGGTCGGCTCGGGGGTGGGCTTCTCGGTCGGCTCGGGGGAAGGGTCGACTGCGTCGGGTGTCGCGTCGTCAGCATCGAGGGTGGTCGTGGAGAGCACGTCGGGAACCATCCCGGATCCGCGACGCGATCCTGCCCCCCGTCATCATCGTCTCCGCGGTCGTCAGCCTCGCCGTGGGCGCGTGGTGGTACGTCGACGGAGCGCACCGCACGGCGGATGGTCCGGATGTATCGCTGAGCGCGGTCCTCGCCTCGCCGGATGCCGGCGATGCGCCGGTCGCGCCGTCGACATCGCCGGGCGGCTCCGTCGCGAGCCGGATCGTCATCGGGTCCCTGGGCATCGATCTGCCCATCATCTCGGGGGCCATCCGCGTCCCGGGCCCGGGACCGGACGACTATCCACCGTGTGACGTGGCCCTGTACCTGCCCGAGTTCGTCCAGCCTGGTGAGCGGGGCACGACCTATGTCTACGCACACGCCCGCGAGGGCATGTTCCTGCCGCTGCTCAGGGGGTCCGAGGCGGCTGACGGCGAGGCCCTCCTGGGGATGCTCGTGCAGGTCTACACGACGGATGGCCGCGAGCACGTGTACGCCATCACGCGTGTGAAGCGCCACGCGCTCGACCTGTCGCTCGCGCTCGACATCCCCGCGCGGGCGCAGGGGCTGGTGCTCCAGACGAGCGAGGGGCCGGCCGGCACGGCCGAGAAGCTCCAGGTGCTCGCGGAGCCGGTCGCGACCCTCGATGCCGGGAATCAGGATGTGGCGCCGTCCCCTCGACCCCGGAGCTGCTACGAAGGCTGACCGAGACGGCGAGCTAGCGCCACGAGGAACCCAGCGACGGCGAGCGGATCGGCGAGACGGGTATCGACCGCGTGTGCGGTGTCCTCGACCGTGTCATCCCGCGTGCCCACGCCGATGGCCAACCCGTGGAGGCGACCGTCTCGTCGCGCGTCGCGCAGGGCCTGGAACGCCGGGACGTCCGTGCTGTCGTCACCGAGCATCACGGCCACGCCGGGCCGGTGGGATTCGACGAGCCCCGCGAACGTCGTGCCCTTGTCCGGCGCGCCGGGTGGCCGCAGCTCCAGCGCTCGACGGCCCGGGTATCGGACGAGCGTGGCAGCGGGGTCGTGGCGATCGACCGCAGCGGCGACCGCGGTGCGCGCCGCGGTGAGGTCGGGAGCGGCACGGAAGTGGAACGTGACGGCCGGCGGCTTCGGCTCGACCACCAACCACGCGTCGGGGATCTCGCGCGCCACCTCGTGAGCGAGCATCACGGCCGTCGAGGGCCAGGCGTCGAGCGTGGGGAGCGTGATGGCGATGTGGTCGGCGCGCCGACGGCGCAGGAGGAACCCGTGCTCGAACCCCTGGTTGCCCAGATAGACGGCGCCACCCACACGGACCCGCCGGACCAGGTCACGGGTGGTCCGTCCGGAGAGGAATGCCACCCGGGTCGTCGGGTGGGCGGCCAGTCGGCGCAGCGCCCGCCTGGCTGCGGGCACGATGGCCGCCGCCCACGGGTCGGCGAGCGGCTCGGCGAGGGTGCCGTCGAAGTCGCTCACCAGGAGCAGCGGCCCGAGATGGATGGGGACCCGTGCCGCCAGCCGGTGGGGGTCCTCGATGGAGGTCGTGGGGGGCACCCGGCGATCGCTCACCGGAGCCTGGTGGTGACGGCTGCGCGCATCGAGGTCGAGGATACGGTGCGCTAGCATCCGCGGCTCATGTCGAGGTTCGCGTCACTCATCGAGCGCCTGGTACCAGCCCTCCTCATCGGTGCGGCCGTCGCACTGCTCGCGGCCGGTCTCAGCGGCTGGGATCCGGGACCCCGGGAAGGTGGCACGACCGAGCCGGCCACCGCCGAGGTCGTCGACGCCACCGGTGGTCCGGCGACGACCTCGCCTCCGACGCCGCCCGCTCCCACGACTCGCCCGCCCACGCCCCGGCCGACGCGGTCCGCGCGCCCCGTCATGCCGTCGCCCTCGCCCACGCCCGTGGCGACCCCCACGACACGCCCCACGAGCACGCCGCCGGTCACGCCACGCCCGACCGCCACGATCCTAGACAGCCCGGACGTCACACCGTCCCCGAGCCCGGACGTCACACCGTCCCCGAGCCCGGGGTCGACCGGGCGCCCCACGCCACGTCCGAGCGCGACGCCACGCCCTGTCAGCACGCCCGCTCGCAGCGCCACCGAGCCGCCATCGACAGCCTCGGCCGCACCCACAGCCACGCGGGCCGATCCCGCCGTGGTCACGCGCGTCGTCATCCCGGCCCTGGATGTGGACCTGCCGGTGATCTCACGAGACCGGCGGGTGCGAGGACAGGGACCCGACCTCTATCCACCCTGTGACGTGGCGCTCTATCACACCGCGTTCCAGCAGCCGGGTGAGCCAGGGACGACCTATCTCTACGCTCACGCCCGCGACGGCATGTTCCTGGCGTTGCTCAAGGCGTCGGAGCGCCGGGACGGGGCATCGCTCATCGGTGCGCTCGTCTCGGTCTACACGGCGGACGACAAGGAGCATGTGTTCGAGGTGACCCGGGTCAAGCGCCACGCCATCGACTTCTCGCTCGCCTTCGATGCGCCGGCCGAGGCACAGCAGCTCATCCTCCAGACGAGCGAGGGGCCTCGCGGCACCGTGCCCAAGCTCCAGGTGCTCGCCGAGCCTGTCGACGTGCTGCCGGCGACCCGGGCCGAGGCCCGGCCGCGTGCCCGGCCACGTGCCTGCTACGACACTCCCTGACCGTCGGCCATCGATGGTCCTCCCGGCTGCCGCGGCGCTCCCGGGGTCGGCCGGTCGCCGCGCGGCGTGGGTCCCATGCGCATCGTGGGCACGATGGCCACCACGAGCACCAACCCGGCGATCAGGAACAGCCCGGCCAGGATGGTCGCGGCCTGGTTCGCGGCCCACGCCTCCAGGACATCCACGACCAGGGGGTCCGCGAGCGGTCGCCCTTGGAGGGATGGCGGCAGCACCGCGTCACGGGCCGCGCCGTCCGTGAGCACCACGCTGAGCGCCTCGATGCGACCCGTCCCGAACGCCGTGAGGACCGCCAGCCCGACCGCCATGCCCACCATGCGCGCCACGGTGACGGCTGCGCTGGCGGTGCCGTATGCCGCCCGTCCCAGGGCCTCGATGACCGCGCTCGACCGAGGCGTCACGGTGAGCCCGAACCCCAGACCGAAGGCCGCCAGGCCCAGGAGGCACACCGCTCGGGACGTCTCATGGGACGCCGTGCCCAGCACCAGGCAGCCAGCGATGGCCAGACCCAGGCCGGCGATGGTGAGGGGCACCACCCTGAGCCGCCGCAGCAGGTAGCCCGATCCGATGGCACCCGCGGCCATGGCCAGGGCGAGTGTGCCCAGGAACAGTCGCTGTTCCGCCGGACCCCCGTAGCGCACGCGATCGACCCACACCGCGGATGCCACGATGGCCGTGGCCAGGGCGTAACCCGTGAGCAGGCTCACGAGCACCGAGGCTCGCGCGATCCCATCCCGGAACAGGCGGGGGTCGAGGAAGGGGTCCTGTGTCCGACCGAGATGGAGCGCGGCCAGGATCGTGGTCGCGACGCAGGTCAGACCGGCCACCAGCGACCATGGCACCGATCCCGTGTCCGCCTCGCCGAGCGTGGTGACCCAGACAAGACCGCTGGCGACCGCCGCGGTGACCAGGGCGGCGCCGAGCGCGTCGATGTGGCCGTGGCCGCGTGGCATGTCCCAGCGTGCGGTCGCGGCCCAGCACCACGCGAGCACCACCAGCGCGGTGGGAGCGCCGAGCAGGAACACCCAGCGCCAGGCGGGCACCAGGAAGCCCATCAGTGGCTGCGCAGTCGAACCAAGGCCCAGGATCGCCGGACCGAGGTCGAATGTCTCGAGCACCGTGGCACCCAGGAACGGGCCGAGCGCCATGCCCAGGAAGTTGCTGCCACCCACGAGCCCCAGCGCTCGCGCACGTGCCGGGCCCTCGAACAGGAGGCTGGCTCCGGCGGTCGCGAGGGGCAGGATCGCGCCCCCACCGAGGCCCTGGACGACCCTCGCCAGCACGAGGGTGTCAAGGGAGCCGGCCACGCCCGCTGCCAGCGACCCGATCGCGAACACGCCGAGTGCCACGGCCAACAGCCGTGGCAGACCCACCCGGTCGGCCGCACGACCGGCGAGCGGCATCACGGCGATATAGGCAAGGAGATAGCCGTTCACCGCCCAGCTGGCACGACGCAGCTGCGTCCAGTCCGCGAGGTCGACGACGATGGCGGGCAGGGCGACGGACGTGGCCATCAGCTCGACGCCCACCAGGGCGGACGCCAGGCACAGCGCCAGGAGCAGCACCACGCGATCGTTGCGACTCACCGACGGGATGATGCGCGGTCGCCGCGCGATGTGCCGCGCCGATGCTTGACGATCCGGTCGCTGGGTGTAGTATCAACCAGCGCTTATATGTATCTCCGTTGATATGCGGGCGGCGCGACGAGTCGTGTCGACCAACCAACCCCCACGAGGACACCCGATTGCCCAGCCCCGCGCGGATCCGCTCCACGATCGCGACCCTCACCGACCCGCCCGAGGATCTGCGTGAGGTGGCGGTGGTCCACAAGGCACTCTCGGATCCCACGCGTCTGCGCATCATCCAGCGGCTCGCGCAGCGGTCAGGCACGGTCTCCGACCTGATGCACCACGTGGACCTGTCCCAGCCGCTCGTCTCATGGCACCTCCGCCGTCTCCGGGCGGCTGGTCTGGTCGAGACCCAGCGTGTCGGCAGAGAGGTCATCTGCACCCTCGCGCCAGACACCCTGCGACGGTTCCATGCTCGTGAGCTGGACCTCCTGGGGCTGTCCGCGGGATCGGACGCGGCATGAGCGACCCGACCCCGACGCCACCGTCGGCGACCCCCAAGCGGGACGAGCTGCGCGGCCTGGTCACACCACTCGCACGGCGCATGGCGGACGCTGGCCTCACGCCCAACATGCTCACGCTCATCGGTTTCGGCATCTGCATCCTGGGCGGGCTCCTCGCGGCCGCCGAATGGTGGCTGCTGGCCGGGATCGTGGCCACGTTCGGGTCCGCGTTCGACATGTTCGATGGGGCGGTCGCCCGGGTCACGGGCGCCACCAGCAAGCTCGGTGCGTTCATGGACAGCACCTTCGACCGCTGGGGCGAGGCCATGGTCTACCTGGGCATCGTCATCGGCTGCTCTCGAGCCGGGGTCGAATGGGATGTCTGGCTGGCCACGGCGGCCATGGGCGCAGCGTTCATGGTCAGCTACGCCCGAGCACGAGCCGAGTCGCTCGGCTTCGCGCCCGGCAAGGGCATGGCGGCCGTGGGTCTCGCACCACGCGAGGTGCGCGTGGTCATCCTGGGTGTCGGCCTCATCGGGGCTGGCCTCGTGGGTGGCGTGGCGCCCGGCAGCACGGGCGCCAACATCCTGGGTGGCGCACTCCTCCTCATCACGGTCCTCGCGACCATCACGGTCATCCAGCGCATCGCATTCACCATCAAGCAGGCATCCTCGGAGGTCGATCGGTCATGAGCAAGGGCAACGGCTCGAAGAACGGCAAGGACGACGCCCAGACGGGCAACGGCGTGGCGGCGAAGGGTCACCGGACCCCCATCCGGGTCGCCATCGTGGGCGTGGGCAACTGCGCCAGCAGCCTCATCCAGGGCCGCTACTACTACGAGAACGCCGCCGTGGACGAGTTCATCCCCGGCTTGATGCACGTCGACCTCGGCGGATATCACGTGCGGGACGTGGAGTTCGTCGCTGCCTTCGACATCGACAAGAACAAGGTGGGCAAGGACCTGTCGGAGGCGATCTACGCGAAGCCCAACAACACCTACGTCTTCCAGCAGGTCCCGAAGCTCGACGTCAAGGTCGACCGGGGCATGACCCACGACGGCCTGGGCAAGTACCTCTCGCAGGTCATCGAGAAGGCGCCCGGCCAGACCGCTGACGTCGTGAGCATCCTCAAGGAACGACAGGTCGACGTCATGGTGTCCTACCTGCCCGTGGGCAGCGAGCAGGCCACCAAGTGGTATGTCGAGCAGGCGCTCAAGGCCGGGGTCGGCTTCATCAACGCGATCCCGGTGTTCATCGGCCGGGAGCCCTACTGGCAGCGCCGGTTCGCCGCAGAGGGTCTGCCGGTCATCGGTGACGACATCAAGAGCCAGGTCGGCGCCACCATCAGCCATCGTGTCCTGACCCGCCTGTTCATGGACCGGGGCGTGCGGCTGGACCGGACCTACCAGCTGAACTTCGGTGGCAACACGGACTTCCTGAACATGCTCGAGCGCGAGCGGTTGGAGTCCAAGAAGATCAGCAAGACCAACGCGGTCACCTCGATGCTCGACTACGAGCTCGACCCGGACGACGTCCATGTCGGCCCCTCGGACCATGTGCCATGGCTCAAGGACCGCAAGTGGTGCTACATCCGGATGGAGGGCACGACCTTCGGCGACGTGCCGCTCAACGCGGAGCTCAAGCTCGAGGTCTGGGACAGCCCCAACAGCGCGGGTGTCATCACGGACGCGATCCGCTGCCTCAAGCTGGGTCTCGACCGCGGCCTCTCGGGGACGCTCGTGGCGCCCTCGTCGTACTTCATGAAGAGCCCGCCGATCCAGATCCACGACGATATCGCCCTCAATCGGGTCGAGGCGTTCATCAAGGGCGAGGACAACGAGACCCTCGTGGGCACCGAGACCGCGAAGCCGAAGGTCACACGCCGGCTGGCCAAGCCCCGGCGACGGGTCGAGGGCGACGTCTCGGCGTCGGTCACCCTCGACCGTACCCCCGCGGCCGTGCTCGACTGAGCGCCTGCGCAGCCCCCGATCGCCCGGTCCTCCATGGCCGGGCGGTCACGCGTCTCCGGTGCGCGCCTATCGGCCGACTCGTTGCTAGCATCGACGAGGTGACCCAGATGGAGGCTCCCGAGCGCCATACCGGCGTCGGCTACTCGCCGCTCGATCGACCCAGCGCCGGGCGCGTGGGACGCATCGTGCAGCGTGGCCGGGAGCGCTCGACCGTGCTCGCGTACCGGGGGACATCGGCGGCCCTCGGTCACGCCCCGACACGCATCTCGGAGCCGGCCGCCCGGGCGCTGTTCCTGGGCAGCTATCTGGCGTGGGGATCCAAGCGCCGGATCGTCCAGGCGAACGCGGCACATGTCCTGGGTCTGCCCAAGGATCCCGCGCGGGTGCGTGCCCTCGCGCGGCGCACCTACGCCTCGTACTCCCGGTTCGTGGTGGAGCTCATGCGGCTACCGACGCTGCCCGTGGACGAGCCACTCCGGCTCCTGCCACCCCGCGGACCGGCCCACGAGGCGTTCGCGGCCATCTGGGAACGCAACCAGGCGGAGGGGCGGGGCCTCATCGCCGTGTCGGGCCACATCGGCAGCATCGAGATCTTCGCTGGCTCGTATGCCCTCCAGGGACTCCCGACCTGGGGGCTGGCCGACGACACGGCCTACCCCGAGCTGTTCGCGCTGCTCAACGCCCAACGCGCCCGCTGGGGGGTCCGCATCATCCCGTGGCGCAACCTGCGCCAGCTGTTCAGCGTGATGCGTCAGGCAGCCATCCTGGGCATGGTCGTGGACTGGGGGTATCGGCCCGACGATGTCCCCGTGCGCCTGTTCGGTGTCTGGACCACGCTGCCGGCGGGTCCGGCCACGCTCGCGGCACGCACCCGGGCCACCATCCTGCCGGTCGCTGCGTCCCATGCCCGCCACGGCGGGTACACCGCCCACGTCGCGTCGCCCATCGAGGTCGCCGACGGCTCGCCGCGGTCGGTGGCCGTGGCCACACAGGCGATCGCGGATGCGCTCGAGGGATTCGTGCGTCACGCCCCGGACCAGTGGCACACGTTCAAGCCCATGTGGCCCGCGACCGACGCCGAGCAGCGTCAGCTCGAGGCGCGCGCCATGACCATGCTGGCCGACACGGTGGAGCCCCGCGCTCGTCGCGGCGGATGAGCCGCCTGGCTCGACCGGCGGGCTGGCTCCTGGTCGGTGGCGTCCGGCTGCTCCAGCTGCTCCCTGACCGCCCGGTCTATCGGCTGGGGTTCCGGCTGGGCCGGTGGTTGCCGCATCTCATGGCCGAACGACGCGACCTCGGGCGTCGCAACCTGCAGCGCGTCTGCCGGGCGCTGGTGGAGCGCGGCACGGCCACGCCCCGGGTCGCCGCTGCGGCACAGGGGGGCCACGCACTCGACAGGCTGGTGGCGGACCTCTTCGGTCACTGGGTGGTGGCCTACCTCGAGGGTGCCATGATCCCCCGGTATGACGCGGCGGCCCTCCGGGCGCGTGTCCGACTGACCGATCCCGCCACGACCGCGGCTGCGCTGTCGCCGACCAGGCCCGGAGAGCCGGGCCGCATCTACACGGGTCTGCACCTGGGGTCGGTGGAGATGGTCGGGATGTACGCGTCACGCCTCTCGTCGCTCTCTCTCGCCGGCCCCATGGAGCGCGTCGGGAACCCCGTGCTGCGCGCCTACTTCGAGCGGACGCGCGGCGCGGTGGGCATGGAGCTGCTGCCCATCGAGGGTGCCGCATCCGTGCTCGAGGCGCGTATCCGTCGGGGCGAGGGAGTGGCGCTCGTCGCGGACCGGCCGATCGGCGGCCAGGGCAGCCGCGTGACCCTGTTCGATGCCGTCTGCCGGCTGCCGGCAGGTCCCGCCGTGCTCGCGGTGACGATGGGCGCCGAGGTCTATGTCCAGGCCGCGCTGCGCGAGCGCCCCGGCATGTGGGTGGGCATCGTCGAGCGTGTCGAGGTACCCCTCGATGGGCCTCGTCGCGAGCGGGTGCGGATCACGCTGCAGCGGATCGCCGCCGCGTTCGAGCGGCTCATCGGGCAGGCTCCCGAGCAGTGGTGGACACTGCTGTTCCACGTGTGGGAGGAGGACCCAGCATGATCGAGCCCGGGGACCCGCGCCCGTCGGACGATGCCGTGTCCGGGACGCTCGTCACTCCCGCGTCCGTCCCGGTGCCGGCGCGTGTCATGTCCCGGGCCGACCTCCACATCCACACGCTGGCCTCGGATGGCGTCTCGAGCGTCCAGGAGATCCTCGAGGCGGCCGTCGGGAAGGGGCTGGACGTCATCGCCATCACCGATCACGAGCGCATCGATGCGGCGGTGGTCGCGCAGCGGCTCGCCGAGGAGCAGCGGTTGCCGCTCGGGGTGATCGTGGGTGAGGAGGTCACCACCCGCAACGGCCATCTCATCGGCCTGTTCCTGACGCGACGCATCCGGCCCTGGGGACGGATGCGTGACACGGTCGCGGCGATCCATGACCAGGGCGGCCTGGCCATCGTGGCGCATCCCCTCGTGCCCTATCCGCTCTGCGCGAGCGAGCGGACCATCCGGGGTCTGCTGGACAGCGGCGATCCGGCGCATCGACCGGACGCCATCGAGGCGTTCAACCCCACGACGGCGCGGATGCGCTGGAGCCGACGGGTGCCCGAGTTCGCCCAGGAGGTGGGGCTCGTCTCGGTCGCGAGCAGCGATGCCCACGCGGCGTCCTCCGTGGGCCGTGCCCAGACCCGCTTCCGGGGGAGCGGCGTGGAGGCCCTGCGCGAGGCCATCCTGGCGGACACGACCGGGTGGGAGGGCACCGCGTATGCCTGGCCGGAGCAGGTGCGCATGTTCGGCCACCAGTCCGCCAAGAACGCGCGTGCCGTGCGGGACACGCTCCGCCATCGATTGCTCAACCACGGCACCGGGCGCGACCTGGGCTACCCCCGATGAAGATCGGGCTGGTCACACCGTACATCTATCCGCTGCCCGGTGGCGTGAACGCGCATGTCCAGGAGCTGTACGAGAACCTCGTGGTGCGGGGTCACGACGTGCGCATCATCAGCAGCACCCACGGTCCGCAACGCTCGAGCGAGGGCGACATCATCCGTCTGGGCTATGGCTGGAGCGTGCCCACCAACGGCTCGGTCGGGACGCTCACGGTCTCACACCGCTATGGCCAGCTGGTCCAGGAGATGCTCGACGAGGAGCGCTTCGACCTGCTCCACTTCCACGAGCCGTTCGTGCCCTTCCTGTCGCTCCAGCTGCTGCGCTTCTCGACGAGCGTCAACATCGCCACCTTCCACGCGTACTCCGGCCAGAGCCTGTCGTACGAGTTCGGCAAGCGGATGCTCCAGCGGTTCGCCCGGCGGCTCCACGGACGCATCGCGGTGAGCGCGGCCGCCAGACACTTCATCGGCCGCTACTTCCCGGGCGACTACAAGGTCATCCCCAATGGCGTCGACCTGCGCGACTTCCGAGCCGTGGCGCCCTTCGCCCGGTGGCGGGATGGCACGCCCAACATCCTGTACATCGGCCGTTTCGAGAGTCGCAAGGGCGCGATGTACCTGCTCAAGGCCTTCCGACAGCTGCGTCGCGACGGGCTGGACTGCCGGCTCCTGATGATCGGCGCGGGGCCCCAGGAGCGCGAGGTCCGGCGGTACATCGCGACCCGCCGGCTCACGGGTGTGGAGCTCCTGGGTCGAGTGAGCGACCAGGACAAGATCCGGGCGCTCGCGACCGCGGACGTGTTCGTGTCGCCCGCCACGGGCCAGGAGTCGTTCGGCATCGTGCTGCTGGAGGCGATGGCCGCGGGCGCACCCATCGTGTGCTCGGACATCCACGGCTACAAGGGCGTCGTGCGGCGCGGCGAGCAGGCATTGCTCGTGCCACCCAAGGACAGCGAGGCGCTGGCCGGGGCCATCGGCACGCTCCTCCGGGATCCCGCCCTGCGGGCCCGGATGGGTGCCTCCGGCCGGGAACGAGCCGTCCAGTTCGGCTGGGAGAACATCACCGCCAAGGTGGATGACTACTACGGCTTCGTCATCCGTCGCCTGGCCAGCCAGGGTGCGCTGCCACCCGGCTTCCGGGCGGCCGTCCCGCCCGCGCCCGCACGACCATCCGGCGGCTCGGACGGCGGATAGCCACGGCGTCGGACCATGGTCACGCGGATCACGGGCCACTCGGCGAGCACCATCCGCATCCCGGCGCGCTACGCTCGGGTCATGTCATCGGGCATCCGCCGCGCCACGCTGGACGACGCCACCGCGCTCCACGAGGTCGCGGCGGCGACCTTCGGTCTGGCGTGCCCACCCGGGACGCGCGATGAGGACATCGCGGCGTTCATCGAGCTGCACCTCTCCGCGCCACGCTTCCGCGAGTACCTGGCGGACCCCGCCCGGATCGTCCTCGTCGCGGAGATGGCGGATGGCCTCGCAGGCTACGCGATGCTCGTGGACGGCGAGCCGGTCGATCCGGACGTCGCGGCGGCCATCACCACGCGCCCGACCGTCGAGCTGAGCAAGATCTATGTGCGTGACACCCACCATGGGAGCGGGCTCGCGGCCGCGCTCATCGGCGCGTCGGTCCAGGCGGCCTCGGAGCGGGGCGCAGCCGCCATCTGGCTGGGCGTCAACCAGCACAACGCGCGGGCGAACCGGTTCTACGAGAGACAGGGCTTCCGCCAGGTGGGCACCAAGCGCTTCCTGGTGGGCACCGAGTGGCACGACGACTTCGTGCGGGAGCGGTCGCTCCTGCGCTGAGCGTGCGTCGCTGCCGGGCGGCCCCGGACGTGGGCCCTAGCGCAGGTCGTCGAGCAGCGGATGCGCGGGTCCGGAACGCCAGCGTCGCGCGACGAGCATGACGACACCGGTCAGCAGCAGCGTCACCATCGCGACCACCGCGCTCGCGAGATCCAGGAACCCGCCCGGCACCGGGGGATCCTGGTTGACCCCGAACTGGAAGTCGTAGTTCCAGGTCGGCAGCAGTCCCTGGAACGAGGTCGCGAGGCCATCGGGCAGCGGCAGCCCGGTCAGGTTCGGATACCAGATGAGCAGGAACAGGAACGCCGCGACGACCACGCCCAGCGCGAACCGGCGCGCGTCACGAGCCCGCAGGACCAGCCACGCGGGCCCCGCCAGCAGGGCGAGCGCGAGCAGCGACAGCTCGTCCGCCGTGACCTGGAACGTGAGCCGGTCCGCGTCGCTCAGGAGGGCCACGGCGGCGACGAGGGCGAGCAGCGTCGCCGCACCGATGACCACGAGACCCGCCGCGGGTCCGTCCATCAGGCCACCGAGCGCGCGACCCAGCCGACCACCGCGCTCGGTCTCGACGTCCTCGTCGAGCTCGGGCGTGCGGCCCCCGGACCGGCCGGAGCCCTGCCACAGGTACAGGCCCGTCGCGACCCCCGCGAGCACCAGCACCGCGAGGATGCCCAGCGTCTGCTGGCTGAGCGTCACGTCCCGGGCCGCTGCGCCGCATGCCTGGCTGCCCGCCTTGACCGACTGCACGTCCGCGGCCAGGCACAGCGGCTGGCGCAACAGCCAGAGCAACGGTGCGCCGATGACACACAGCGCGCCGCCGACACGCGCGATGAGCCAGCCGATGCGCGCCGGACCGTGCCACAGCTCGGCGAGCAGGTACGCCAGCGCGAGCACCAGGAACGGCAGGGTCGTGTAGTAGTGGTACTGGAACGTGGCCCGGTCGATGCGCGCCCACGGCAGCCACATCGCCAGGAACAGCAGCACCACGAGCGTCATCGAGAGGCTTCGTCGTCGCCACGCCGCGATGGTCCCGAAGATGAGCGCCGGGATGCCCATCCAGAAGATGACCAGGTTGCCCGTGTCATAGATCTCGCCGAGCGTGCCGCCCGCGAAGGACTGCTGGTAGAACCAGACCGGCTTGAGGTCGAGCGGCCAGGCCCACCACGGCGATGACGCGGCGTGGGTCGCCCGGAGGTGGTCGTGGTACCCGTACATCTGGACCGTCAGGTCCCACAGCGTCTGCCCGGTGTTGCCATCCGGGACGCCCTTCCAGAGCTGGTTGCCGAGCGCGAACCACGGGATGTAGCTCGCCACGTACACGGCCACCGGGACCACCACCAGACAGCCGATGGTGAGCACCCACCACAGACCCAGCCCGCGACCCGGATCGAGCCACGCCGGCAGGGACGCATCCGTCGTGGGCGTCGGGTGGCTGCCGTCGTCAGGACGGAAGGGACCGTGTCCCAGCCGGCCCAGGATGAGCGTGCCGATCCCCAGCACCGAGGCGCCCAGGATCGAGACGCCCCCTGCGATGAGCAGCGTGGAGCCGGTGCTGCTGCCCTCCGGCGTGCGCAGGGTGGCGAGCAGCCACAGGCCGACCGCGCCGAGACCCGCGATGACCAGCCACGTGACCGCGCTCCAGACCTGAGCCCTCGTGACGGGGAGGGGCCGGCGCACCATCGCGGCGGCGAGCGCCAGCGTGAGCAGCAGCAGGATGAGCAGGAACGGCCAGTTGCGATGCGGCTCCTCGACGGCCGCGGGTCGGATGGCGAGCGCGCCCAGGACACCCGTCAGCGCGACCATGCCCGCGAGGGCGATCAGCCGCCCGATGCCCGAGCGCAGGAGGATGAGCAGCAACACGCCACCGATGGCATAGGCCGCCACCCACTTGGACGCCAGCGCCAGACCCAGCAGCACGCCCACCAGTGGCACGACCAGGACCACCTGCCACCAGCGACGCCAGGTGCCGAGCCAGATGGGCGCGAAGAGGGCCGCGGCGAGCACCAGGAAGCCGGTGATGTAGACATCGTTCATGGCGATGCGGGCATTGGCGAACAGCATCCCCTCGGCCAGCGCCAGGGCCGCCGCGAAGAGACCGATGCTGCGGCGCCGGAACAGGACCCGCGCGAGGAGATAGATGGCCGCGGCCGTGATGGCCCCCATGAGCACGCCCGGCATCCGGTACCCGAACGCGTTGCCACCCACGTCGACGCTCGCCACCGACCCATCGTTGCCAAGGGCAAGGATCTGGGTCCGGTCCTCGCTGGGGCGGTCCTCCTGGGTGTCCATGACCAGCGCGACGGGAGCGCTCGGTAGTGGCACGTCCATGAACACCGAGTGGCCGTGCGGGTCCACGACATAGATGGTCGGCCGTCCGTCCGCGAGCTCGCCGAGGACATGGAGCAGGTCCGCGGCGTCGTTCCAGATCACGCCCGTGACCGGGCCGGGCATGTCCGTGGCACCGCCGCCGCGGGGCGTCTTGCCGTCCATGGCGATCCGCTCCAGGACGCTGCCGGCGGCCACGTACAGGGTGTTCGTGTCCGGTCCGTCAGGGACCCAGGCGAGCCCCGTCGCGCCCTCGTCCAGCGACACGTCACCCATGGTGTCGAGGCTCGTCGCGACGAGGAAGCGGACCCCGTCGGGCGTCGCGGCGGCCACGACCGGCACATCCTCGATCGAGACGCCCAGCAGCGTCCCGTCGTCCATGAGCTCCTGGATGCGGTTCTCGAGCGTGATGTCGGGCCAGCCCTCGAGCACCACCTCGTCGGCATCGCTCCGGAGCAGCGTCTCGAGCGTCGCGGCGCTCAAGCCCAGCTCGTCGGCGAGCACACGAGCCGTGCCCGGCGGGTCCTCGACCTCGGCGGGTCGAGCGACGACCGCCGAGGCACGCGGCACGACCTCGAGGTCACGCACCCCCGGCAGGGTGGTCGTGCCGAGACGAGCGCCCGTGTCCGGGTCGAGCGACACGAGGTCCCCGCCGGCGCCGGCGATCACCACCGCCCTGCGGTCGATCGCGATCCAGGCCGGATCGACGGGGCCGAGCGTGCTCTGCTGGACCGGATCGAGCAGGGTGGTGGTCGAGCCGACCTGGCCGGATCCGTCCGGCCCGGCATCGAGGAGCGTCGTGTCGAGGGTCGACAGGGTGCCATCCGGGGCCGCGAGCACCAGTCGGTGGTTCCCTCCGTCCACGGCCAGCGCGGTCGCCGTCGAGGGGGTGGATGCGATGCGGTCCCGTGTCGCGAGGTCGTACACATCGATCGATGAGCCGGTGAGCACGTACAGTCGGTCACCCCGGCGCTCGCCGGGCGCCTCTCCGGGTGCCCAGCGCGGCTCGATGGCCGCCGCCACGACCGGCGTGCCGAGCTCGCTCTCGCCCGTCACCCGGTGATCACCGAACACCTCGATGCCGACCGCCATCGCGTACTTGGCGAGGTGGGGATGGGTCCACTCGAAGATGTCGTGGGGGTCGTCGTATCGCCAGTCCTGGAGGAACTCCATCGCGGTCCGGGCGTGGTAGACCTCGTCGAAGTACATGTCGTACGGCTCCTGGACCCGATAGCCCCGGAGGGTCGCCGCCGAGACCAGGATCATCACGACCATCAGGAGGTCCAGTCGGTCCAGACGGCCCGGCGGCTCTCCCGCGAGCGACGGGCTCCGGTCACGGCGGAGCGGCCGGGGCGTGATGCGATCGACGATCCAGGTGAAGGCACCCGGGCCACGGACCAGCTCGGGGTGCTCGCCCGTGCCATCGGCACCCGCGGCCGCCGAGACACCGATGCCGCGAGCCCACCAGGACGTGCGGGTCTCGCCCGGCAGCGGGCCTGGGTCGACCGTGCCGCCCACCGTCGCGGCGGCGAGCGCCAGGCCATCCGGCTCCCGAACGCCACCCCGCCACAGGCGCCACGCCGTGAACAGGAAGCCGCCCGTGACCAGCAGCACGGACAGGACCACCAACAGCGGCGAGCGGGCCGCGTCCCCGAAGGCCATGTTCGCCACGTTGTCCGTGCCGTACCGGAAGTCGGGGTTCGGTGCGTAGGTGAGCACCCCGTGGAGGTTGATGAGGCAGGCGGTCGCCAGTGCGACCAGGGCCACCAGCCACGCTCGTGACGCGACCGCGAGCAGCGGCAGCAGCGCGAACACGGGCACCAGATACCGCTCGTGGACCCGGGTCGGCAGCACGAAGAAGCAGATCGAGAGGAAGACCGCGGTCAGGATGATGGTCCGTCGCTCGTCACGCCAGAGCAGGTTGCCCAGGCCGTACAGGAACCCGGCGACGAGCAGCAGCGCCCCGACCAGGACCGCGGGAACTGGTCCCAGCCAAGCGCCGGTATCCGACTGCCAGAGCGGCATCGAGAAGGCCAGCGGGGTCGTGCCATCCGCGCTCACGAGCGCCCACGGGTTGTAGGCGTTGACCGTCAGGTACTCGTACCCTCCCGCCGTCCGGGACATCAGCCCGAGGTAGTCCGGGATACCCATCCCGAACGGCAGCGCCAGCACATGGAACGTGACCAGGGCGACCGCGGCGGAGCTGACCAGACGAGGCCAGCCCTGCTCCCGCGCCAGCCAGCCTTGGAGCATCGCCGGCCCCCACGGGGCGTGCCGCGGCCCCGAGCCGGGTCGCAGCACGTGCCGGCGCAGCAGGACCACCGCGATGACCGGCAGCAGGACCACGCCGAACTGGGGCTTCACCAGTGCCGCAAGGACCCCCAGGGACGCGGCACCCTCGCTGTTGCCACGCACGAGGGCCGCGACGCCCATGAGCACCACGAGGGCGCCGACCGCGTCCGTCTGGCCCCACAGCGCGGAGTCGTACCAGGTGACCGGGTTGAACACGTAGAGGCCCGCGGCACCCAGCGCGAGCGCCTCCGCCCGTCGGGATGGCCACGCCCAGCCGAGCACGAGGCGATACAGCAGCCAGCCCACCGCGATGTCGACGAGCATCGGGGGGACCTTGATGAGCGTCGTGGCGAGGCCGTACGGATCGCTGCCGCCGAGTGCCTGCGAGAGCACGCCGATGGGCCACAGCACGTACAGATAGCCGGGCGGGTAGTCGATGAAGCCGGCGTCCGCGTAGAACGCTCCCGGTCCGCCGTGAGCCATGGTCATGGCCCACGACACATACGTCGAGACATCCGACGCGAACCCGGATGCCGGGAACAGGATGTATGCGATAGTGAGGCGCAGGGCCAGGGCGACGAGCAGCAGGATGACCAGTGCCGTGGACGTCGACAGGGCTGACGGCGGGGGCTCCGACGCCCCTGCGACCCGGTCGGAACCACGCGCCGGGGACGTGATCAAGCCGGACCGGCCTCCAGGGGGATCAAGGGCGACGAGGTGACCGCGAGTATAGCAACGGGTCCGTTCGCGTCCGGTCGGCGGTCCATCGGGGCGAGCCCTGCGGAGCGGCTCGCGTCGGGATCCGAGGGCGTGTTCGAGAGCTTCCTCCGATCGCTGGGTCCCGGTTGGGTCGGACTCGCCTTCGCCATCGTCGCCATCGTCGTCTATATCTGGAGCAACCCCACCCGCTGGGGCTTCTACGACCACTTCGTGTGGCAGGCACAGGCGTGGCTCGAGGGTCGTGCCGCGGTCGCGTATCCCGTGGCCGACGGCATCCGCAGCAACGACTACTACCAGGACGTGCTCGACCTGGGCGACCGGGTCGTGACCAGCCGCCTGGGGTTGGCCTACGAGCCGGGCCGCGCGCTCCTCCCGTTCCCCCCGCTGCCTGCCGTGCTGCTGGTGCCGTTCGTCGCGGTGTGGGGCCTCGCCACGAGCGGGGCGCTCGTGTTCGCGGTCCTCGGCGGCATCAACGTGGCGCTCTGCTGGCGGATGCTCACACGCGTCACGGAGCGACGCGACGCCGCGTTCCTGGGCACCATCACCTACGGCTTCGGCACGGTCGCGTGGTATGCCTCCATGCTGGGCACGACCTGGTTCCAGGCACACGTCGCGGCGAGCACGTTCCTGTTCCTGGCCATCACCGCGGCGCTCGACGGCGAGCGACGCGAGGACGAGGACGGTCCCGGGCGAGGCTTGCCGGGCGCCATCCCGCTGCGCGGCGTCTGGGCCGGCCTCTTGTTCGGCATCGGCTGTCTCGGACGTCTCACGGCCGTGTTCAACGCGCCGTTCTTCCTGTTCGTGGGTCCCGGTGGCACCTGGCTCCGGCGTGGGTCCGCGGCAGCCATCGGTTGTCTGGTGCCGCTGCTGGTCCTCGCCGGCTACAACCTCGCGACCACCGGTCACCTGTTCCATCCCGCCTACGACCACATCCGCGAGGTCGAGACCAAGCCGATGCCCGAGCTGTATCACGCGGACTGGGGCACCGAGGACCCGCGCTACATCCCGGTCAACGCGCCCATCATGCTCACCTGGCTGCCCATGAACGCGCTCCGGGACGGCACCCCCTGCGAGCCCGAGGCCGACCTGGTGGCGCAGCTGCTGGATCCGAGGACCCCCTGCCCGCTGCGCCCCGACCCGATGGGCATGAGCATCCTGCTGACCACGCCGGCATATCTCCTGGTCGTCCCCGCGCTGCTCCTCGGCTGGCGGCGGCGCATCGTGGCGGGCTCCGCCATCGCGGTCCTCGCCACGTCACTGGCGGCGCTCGCCCACTTCAGCCAGGGCTGGGTCCAGTTCGGCTATCGCTTCAGCAACGACTTCGCCCCGTTCGCGATGATCCTGGTCGCCCTCGGCATCGTGGAGCTCCGTCGTTGGCGGTTCGGGATGGCCATCGCGGTGGCCCTGGTCATCGCGTCGGTCCTCATCAACCTGTGGGGTGTCTGGTGGGGCGTCCGGCTGGGGTGGTGACGGTGGGTCGCTCCGAGGCGCCCTCCGACCCGTCCGTCGCGACCGACCGACTGTCGGTCGTACGCTGGGCGCTGCCAGCGACCATCGTGGGTATCGGCGCCCTGGCGTTGTATCTGCGGACCCTGATGCCCGGCCTGGGCTTCTGGGACACCGGCGAGTTCCAGACGCTCGGCCCGACCCTCGGCATCGCCCACCCGACGGGCTACCCCAGCTACACCCTCCTGCTCTGGCTCGCCTCCGTGGTGCTCCAGCCGTTCGGTGAGCCAGCGCTGCGTGCCAACCTCCTGTCGGCGATCCTGGTCGCGAGCGCTGCGAGCCTCATCACCATCGCCATCGTCCAGGTCACCCGGCGGGGCGCCCTCGGTCTGGCTGGCGGCGCCCTCCTGGCCGTGGCACCGCTCGCGTGGCAGAACGCGGTACGTGCCGACCCGCACGCCTTCCATCTCGCGCTCGCATCGCTGCTCCTGGTGCTGCTCGTCGGCTGGGGCCAGCGCCAGCGGTCCGGGTCCCCCCATGCCGGTCGGTGGCTGGTGATGGCAGCGGTGGTGTTCGGGGTCTCGCTCGGCAACCACGCCCTGACGCTGCTCCTGGCACCGGGGGTCGTGCTGTTCGTGCTCGCGGTCGCGCCGCGCATCCTGTGGCGCCAGTGGCGTCTCGTGGTCGGTTGCCTCGTGGCGGCCGTGCTGACGACGGTCCTCGTGTATGCCTACCTGCCCATCCGCTCCTCGATGGGCCCGCCCCTGGACTATGCGCATCCGGCGGACTGGATCCGGACCAGCGCCTCGGGAGCCATCACGGGCGGCTTTCGATACCTGGTCCTGGGACAGCAGTTCACGGGCACGTTCCACGAGATGCCCACGCTCGCCGGGGCGGCCGACCTCGTGTGGCGGACCATGGTGGAGAACCTCGGCCAGGCCGCCGTCCTGACCCTGGTGGGCGCGGTCGCGGGCATCTGGCGCCATCCCCGCCTGATGGTGCTCACGGCGCCCTGGGCGATCCTCTCCGTCTGGTTCCTGCTGGGCTACGAGAACGCCGACATCGACCGCTACTACCTCGTGCCGCTCCTGGTGGCCGTCCTGTGGGCGGCGTTCGCCCTCGATCTCCTGTGGGACCTCGCGCTCCGTGCCTGGCGCGCGCTCACGGCGGACGGCGTCGCGGTCAGCGACCGGACGCGTCTCGCCATCTCGTCGGTGGTGGGTGTCGTGCTCACCGGTGCCGTGCTGATGCCGGTGCCCGCGCGTGTGTCGACCCTGGACGCCTCGGACGACACGGGTGGCCGGGCATGGCTCGAGGCGACGCTCGCGCAGCTCGAGCCCGACCCGGTGGTCGTCAGCTGGTGGAGCTACTCCACCCCCCTCTGGTACGCCCGCTGGGTGGAGGGTCGGCGACCGGACATGACCATCATCGATGACCGGGACGTGCTCGACGACGACCTGGGAGAGCTCACCGACGTGGTCGCCCGATACCTCGACGAGGGACGCCCGGTGTATCTCATCCGCCTCGATGACGACCTCGCGCCATTCCGGGCACGCTTCGCGCTCGACCGGCTCCCGGACATCCCCTCGGGGACCGTCTGGCGGGTGACGGCGCGCGATGATGAGGTCGTCGCACCGACCGACTGACCGCCGGTGGCGGTCGCGCCGGATGGCAGGTCACGCCCCGGCGCGCTCGAGGCTCCGCGTGTAGGATGCCGGCGTGGCCGACCCGGCAGCCCTCTCGGCGACCGATCGAGCGGATCCGCCGACAGCGGAGCCGTTCGTGTCCGGCGTGCCACGGGTGTCGGGTCTGAGCTGGTTCTTCCCGGCCCATGACGAGGCCGAGAACATCGAGGCGCTGGTCACGGAGGCCCTCGAGGAGCTGCCGCGGCTCGCGGAGCGCTTCGAGGTCATCTGCGTCGACGACGGCAGCACGGACGGCACGGGCGCCATCGCGGACCGGCTCGCCGTCGAGCACCCGGGGACCGTGCGGGTGGTCCATCACGCGGTCAACCAGGGATACGGAGCCGCCCTTCGCAGCGGCTTCGGCGCGGCGCGCCATCCCCTCGTCTGCTTCACCGACGGGGACCGCCAGTTCCGGCTCGTGGACCTCGGTCGCCTGCTCTCGCGCATGGGACCGGTCGACGCGCCGGGTGCCCCGGACGTCGTGGTGGGCTATCGCATCAAGCGGGCCGATCCCGCGATCCGGCTCGCCTACGCCCGGATCTATCGCGCCTGCCTGCGGCTGCTCTTCGGCCTCCGGGTCCGGGACGTGGACTGCGCCTGCAAGCTGTTCCGGCGGGACGCGCTCGAGGGGGTGCGTCTGGCCTCCCAAGGGGCGTTCCTGTCCGCGGAGCTGCTCATCAAGCTGCGTGCGACCGGCCGCACGGTGGTCGAGGTGGGCGTGCCCCACCATCCCCGGACGGCGGGTCGCGCGTCGGGGGCCGACCCCCGGGTCGTGCTGCGCGCCGTGCGTGACTTCTGGCGGCTGCGCCTGCAGCTGTGGATCCGGCCCGCACAGGCCCTCGCCACGGGCGAGCCGGCGCTGCGCGACGATGCATCGCCCTCGCCGCCGGCCGCCGCGGGCGAGGAGCGCTCGACCTAGGAGCCCGGGCCCTCGCGGTCGGGGGCGCCGGTGTTGCCGCCCAGGTCGACCTCCAGGGAGTTGACGAACTCGCGAAACATGGACAACCGCTTGTCTTGTTCGGCACCCGGCAACATCCCCGCCCGGTCGAGCACGCTGTCGGCGACGTAGATGGGGGCGTCCGTCCGCAACGCGATGGCGATGGCGTCCGATGGGCGCGCGTCCACCTCCACACCCAGCTCGGCGTGCTCGAGGATGATCCGGGCGCGGTACGTGTCCTCGCTCAGGTCGGTCACCACCACGCGCTCGATGCGCACCCCGAGCTTGAGCAGGGTCCGGGTGTACAGGTCATGGGTCAGCGGCCGCTCCGGCAGCACGCCCTGGAGACGGGTCGCGATGGCGCTCGCCTCCCAGGGACCGATCCAGATGGGCAGATAGCGCTCACCGCGTCGCTCTCGCAGCAGCACCACGTGCTGGGCCGAGTCGGCATGGACGTGGACGCTCTCGACGACCACCTCGGTGACCTGCGATGCCATCCTCGGATGCTCCGTGGCCCCGGTCAGCGCGGCTTCTTGGTGGCCCGCGGCTTGCGCGTCGCCTCCGGGGTCGGGGTCGGCTCGTTCGGCGTGGGCGTGGCCTCAACCTCAGCCGGGTCGATGGGTGTCAGGTCGCTCCGGAAGATGCCCTCGGGGGTCGCCCAGATCAGCCGCGCGGGCTTGGCAGACTGGTTCTGGCCACCTGCTGGCTGGGTCACCCAGATCGCCCGAACGTCCGCCATGGAGGGCATGTCGCCCGTCGTGACCCACTGGTCGACATAGCTCCCGCCGCCCTTCAGGAACACCAGGATGCGGTCCCATTGGCTGTCGTAGATGTACAGCCTGCCGCCGGTGCTGGTGCCATCGATGAGCGTGTACCGATGGCCCTTCCGGATGTCACCGTTGTCCGGTGGGGTCTGGAGCGACATGTCCTGGGCGTGGCCGGAGCGGTGCTGGACGACGTTGTCCGTGGTCAGCGCGTACAGGTTGCCGTCCACGTACAGCTTGAGGAACGAGCCCAGGTCCTCGCCGGCGACCGACAGGTAGCCCTCGGGCGCATCGAACAGGTTGGGGTCCGCCGCGGGCGCATACCGCAGGATGTTGGTCTGGGCCGGGTCCAGCACATACAGGTTGTAGGCACCTGCGCTGCCGACGCCATAGGTCGCGATGTCTCGGAGGTCATCTCCCCAGGCGTCGCCCCGCAGCTTCCGGCGGGCCAGCGTCCCGGTGTCCTTGTCACCGACCTGGCGCCAGCGATACAGCGCGCCATCGTCATCCACGACCAGCAGGTCCCGCGCCTGCGAGGCGAGCATGACCGGGCGGCCGATCTCCGAGGCGCCGGCCTTGTCCCCCTCGCGGACGATCTCGTAGGCCCGTTCGTTCTTCTTGTTGAGACGCCACACGGAGTAGCCCACGTCGTCCGACGCGGGGCCGATGTAGTACACCGATCCGTCGGGCCCGATCGTCATGTCCCGGATGTCCGCGGGCTCGTCGAAGGACCACAGTGTCGTGGTCTTCGGGACCTGCACCTTGTACAGCGAGTCGAGGCTGGCCTGGATGCCCGCCTGGAGTGCCGCGGTGCGACTCTCCGGGATGCCCGACGAGGTCGCCGTCGACAGGTCACGCCACGCCTGCTGGAGCAGGGATGTGGCCTGGGAGGCGTTGCCGCTCACCAGCCGGAAACCCTCGTCATAGGCCGCTTGCGCGGACTGGAGCGCCTGCTCGCCGGCAGAGAGCTGGTTGATGGTCGCCTCCCGGCCACGCGGCAGGAGCGCGACCGCGAGACCCAGGACGAGCACCACGCCGAGGAGGCCGAGGAGCGCGAACGCCGCCCGCCGCTGCGATTCGCGACGCGACACGCGTGACGCGAGTCCTCGCGCGTTGGGGTCCCGCCGGGGCATGAGGTCCATCAGCCGGTCCATGGCGCCACCGAAGGCACCCGACACCGCGTCCGCCGCACCCCCGAACGCGCCCGTCACGGCGGCGGCGGCACCGGCAACCTGGTCACCGCCCGGGATCGGCCCACCGGGCATCTCCGCGAACGCGTCCGTCCCCGCGCCGACCGGCGCGAGACGACGGTCGCTGCGCGTCGCCGCGAGCTCCGTGGCCTCGATGGCCAGCACCGCGTCCGGGCCGTCACCACCCGCCGCCACGAACAGGTGGTGGAGGTGCTCCACGGCTGACTGTGGATGGAGCGTCACGACGGCGTTCTTGAGCTCCTCGGTGCCCACGACCTCCGTCAGGTTGCGGGAGACCAGGAGCAGCGAGTCCCCGACCGCGATCTCGCCCCGCCAGACCTCGACCCGCAGGGCATCGTCCGCGGGCAGCCCCGGCTGCTGGGTGTGATCGGGGACGAGCAGGCGCGCCGCGCGCACGAGGTATGCCTCGGCGCTGCCCACGGTCGCCACGTACAGCTCGTTGGTGCGCACCACGGCCATCGCGATGCCCAGTCCGCCGGGCGGCAGGCCGCTGCCCTCACGGCTGTTGCGCAGCCGCCGGTTGGCGCTCCGCACGGCCTTCTCCAGACAGATGGGCACGCCCGCCGACTCGTCGTAGTAGTACTCGCGTCGGATGGTCTCCGCGATGAGCGCGGTCGCCTCCCGGGCTCGTCCGCCGATGCGGTCGGAGGTGACCAGGAGGTACAGGTTCCCCTTGGAGCGGACCTTCGACCCGGTGGCCGGCTCGGTGACCAGCATCGTGTCCGCGGAGTTGGAGAGACGATCGGGCTCGGCGACCAGACCGTGTTTGAGCTCGAGGCGGGGACCCATGGGCGGCCAGTCTACCGCCGAACGGGCCGGGCGCCGGTCAACGCTCCATGAAGAAGTCGCAACCCGGCGATCATCTCGGTCGCACGACGACCCGCAGCTCCGTGCAGCGCTGCCCATCCGACGGCGGGAACGCAGCGAGCAGCTGGCTGCCGTGCAGCCGCAGCTCCTGGGCCGTGGCCGCGTCCCATGCGGCCACCTCGAGGCGTGGCGGCCGCGACCCCACCAGCTCGCTGCGACCCACGGCCGTGGGCACGATGGCCGCCACCAGCGCCTCCCACGCGTGGCCCCGGTCGGCGTCCTCGAGCTCGCTCGTGATGCCCAGCTGGCGCGCGAGGTCCGGCAGCAGGTCGCCCACCCGGCGCATCGGCCGGCGGGTCACGCTGCCCGCTCCAGACGTCCGGGGGTCACCCGCCAGGCGGTCGATGCGCGCACCAGCACCGGGTCCAGGTCGTCGAGCGTGGTGGTCGTGATGAACGCCTGGGGCAGGTCGGCGATGCGACGCACGAGATGCGAGCGGCGGTCGGGGTCCAGCTCGCTGAACACGTCATCGAGGAGCAGCAGCGGGGGGTCGTCATCGGTCTGCGTGAGCAGGTCCAGCTGGGCGAGCTTCCAGGCGAGGATCGCCGTGCGCTGCTGTCCGCGCGACGCGAAGCCGGCGAGGTCCCTGCCCTCGAGGCGGAAGGTCATGTCGTCACGGTGTGGGCCCACGAGCGTGGCGCCGTTCCAGACCTCCTTGTCGGCCGTCTCCGTCAAGCGCCGGGTCAGCGCCTCCTCGGGGGTCTCACCCGGATCGGGAGCTGCGTTCGAGACGACGCCTGCGCTGAGCGTCCCGTCGTGGGGTGCCATCCGGGCATGCGCGTCGGCGAGCGGTGCCGACAGCGACGCCAGTGCCTCCGTCCGCCAGCGCACGATCCGTCCGCCCTCGGTCACGAGCGCCTGGTCCCAGAAGCGCAGCTCGTCCCGCGAGGCCACCTCCTCGCGGATCCGGCGCAGGAGGTTGTTGCGCTGGACCAGGGCGCGGGCATAGGTGGCCATGGTCGATGCTGCCGTCGGCGCGCGCTGGCTGACCAGGGTATCGAGGCTGGTGCGCCGCAGTGACGGCGAGCCGACCACCAGCTGCATGTCCTCGGGCGCGAACAGGACGGTCCGGAACACCCGGGGCAGGGCGCTCGCGCGACGCGCCACGCCGTTGACACGCACCCGCTTGCGGCTGCCGGCCGGCGAACCCGGTGGCACGAGCACCACGTCGATGGTCGCGGCCGTCGGCCCGGAACCTCGGATGCTGCCCTCGATGCGTGCGAACGGGTCGCCCCACGTGATGAGCTCGGCGTCGGTCGTGGTGCGGTGCGAGGCGCCCCGCGAGAGCACTCCCATGGCCTCCAGGAGGTTGGTCTTGCCGGCCGCGTTGGGACCCGCCATGACGTTCGGGCCCGGAGGCAGCTCGACCTCCAGCTCGCGGTAGCTCCGGAACCCCCGGAGGCCCAGGTGGTCGATCCTCAGGAGGGCGTCCGGACGGGCATGATCACATGGACGTAGTCCGAGTCGTCGGTGGGTCGGAAGACACCCGACGACAACGGCCCGTTGAGCTCGAGGGCCAGCCGGTCGGTATCCATGTTCTGGAGCGCCTCGGTGAGGTAGCGGGCGTTGAACGCGACGGTCACCGGATCCCCCTCGAGGGTCGCCTCGACCTGCCCCTCGGCGTCACCGATGTCCGCGGCGGCGGCGATGGTGATGCCCGCCGACCCCTCATCCCCGATGCGCAGCTTGACCACGTTCGCGGCACCCGCGGCGATGAGCGCCGACAGACGGACCGCCTTGAGCAGGTCATCCCGCTCGACGACGACGCGGCTGGTGTGGTTGCTGGGCACCACCTGCTGGTAGTTCGGGAACTGACCGTCGATGAGCCGGCTCACGAGGTCGATGGTGTCGACATGGAAGATGACCTGGCTGCGTGCCGGGGCGAGCATCACATCCACCGGGTCGTCCGTGTCCGCGAGGATGCGCATCAGCTCCGTGTACGAGCGCGCCGGGACGACCAGGCTGGTGTCCTCCACGGGGAGCAGCACATCGATGGTCTTGACCGCGATGCGGTAGTTGTCGGCTGCCGCGAGGGTCACCGTGTCGCCGCTGAAGCGGGTCAGGACGCCGGTCAGGATGGGCCGCGCCTCGTCGCTCGCGGCCGCGAACGTGACCTCCGACAGCGCCTTGCGCAGCACCTTCTGGGAGATGCGTGTCGTGGGT
Source organism: uncultured Anaerolineaceae bacterium (assembly GCA_964650135.1). Classification (GTDB taxonomy): domain Bacteria; phylum Chloroflexota; class Limnocylindria; order Limnocylindrales; family CSP1-4; genus JAFMJV01. The sequence continues at coordinate 26,357 of CAZYTQ010000016.1, forward strand.
CGCTCGCCGGCCGACGGGATGACCGGGAACTCATCCGCGTCGATTCCCCGCAGGTGCGTCTGGAAGCGTCCTGCCCGGACCAGGAGCGTGGTGCCGTTCTCGACCTCGAGATCGACCCGCTCACCGGCCGGCAGGCCCGCCACGACGTCCGTGAGCAGACGTGCCGGCACCGTGATGGCACCCTCCGCGTCGATGCGGCCCGGCACCCACGAGGTCATGCCGATCTCGAGGTTGGTCGCGGTCAGCTTGAGGCCGGCGTCCTCCGTGCGCAGCAGCACGTTGGCGAGGACCGGTAACGAGCTCCGGCTGCTGACCGCGCGACTCACGATGGAGAGGCCGCGCGCGAGGTTCTCCTGCATCACGGATAGCTTCACGTCGGGCTCCCTGGGTCCAGTGGTTCTAGTCGTTCGATTCGATATCTTCTCATCCCGTCACCGTCATATGTCCGTGGACCGTGTGGATACGTCGATGACAGCGTGCTGGGGCGTGCTGCGAGACGGCCATGGCTGACCGCGCGCATGTCGTGGACAGGCCGTCGGGACGACGACCCGGGTCGTGGACGGGCCCGGCCGTGATCCCACAGGACCCGGCGCGAGGCCCGCGCCCGACCACATCCGGGTCGCAGCGGTCCACGATCCCGACGACACGCACCGTGCTCCGCGGGATCGGCCGTCCACGGCGCATCCACGATCGGGTGGGTCACCCGAGATGCCGTGTCAGCGTGCCGGCCACCAGCCGCTCGAACGCCTCGGCATCGGGGACCGCCGCGCGATCGACGAGGAGCTGCCGGGCGACCGCGAGCACGGCCCGGGTGGCCCGGACCTGGTCGGGCTCGGGCAGCGTGGTGATGTCCGTGACATGCGCGAAGCCGACCATCCGGCGGATGGCCTTGGCACCCGCGAAGCCGAGGGCATCCTGCCAGACGGCAGCCTCCCAGGCGCGGCGCATGCCGTCCGTGAAGGACGTGTCCACGCGTGTCGGCCACAGCGCCTCGAGCCCGGACCGGAAGGCTGCCCACGAGTCCGGCTGGATGGCGGCCACGTGCGTCCCGAACGCGTCCGGGCGGCCCAGGACCATGGCGCGTGCCCGAGCGATGACCGCGTTCGCCCAGATGGCGCCCAGGTCGTAGCCCACCGGGCCGTAGAACGCGAACTCGGGGTCGATGGCGACCGTGCGACCACCACCCACCATGACGCTGCCGGTGTGGAGGTCGCCGTGGATGAGCGCCTCGCCATGGGTCATGAAGCGATGCTTGAGCACCGAGAGCGCGTCGATCGCCGCGCCATCGGCGCGCAGGGCGGCCACATCCGGCTCGAGCGCAGGCAGAGAGCGGTTGTGCTCGTGGACGCGCAGCGGCTCGGTGAGCACGAGGTCCTCGGTGATGCGGCACAGCTCCGGGTTGATGGTGCGTGCCGCCTGCCGCTTGCGGTCCTCGGCATCCATGCCCAGGTCGGAGGTGTGGAACGCGATGCGTGCCACATAGCGCCCGAGCGCGGTCGCGGCGCCCGGGTGGACCTCGCCATCGTTGAGCGCACCCCGCCAGACCCGCAGGTCGGCGAGGTCCTCGAGGGCCAGGACATAGCCCTGGGGGTCGAAGCCGTGATAGCGCGGCAGCGTATCGCCCGCGAACACCGCGTGCGCGTCATAGGCGTCGGCCTCATGACGTGCCCGCTCGAGGGTGAGTGGCCAGCCCTCACCGAACACGCGCACCCAGGGCAACGATTGCTTGAGCACCAGCCCGGGCGTCTGGGGATCGGACCGGATGATGAACACCAGGTTGAGGTTGCCGTCGCCCACCTCGCGCACGTGCAGCGGGTCGGTCGGCACCAGCGCCGAGAGGTCCGGGCGCGCCCGGACATAGCCCGGGACGCTGTCCACGGTGAGCGGCTCGTAGCCCGGCGGCATGGTGATGCCCGGTGTGCTCATGGGCGGCCACCCTGGCCGGGCAGGGGTCCGGTCAGCGCGTCCACGAAGTCGGCCACGAAGCGCGGCCCATCCACGGCCATGACGATGTGGGTGGCACTGCGTGTGCGCACCCGCGGTGCGGGGTCCACGGGCGCCACGGCGCGGGCACCGAGCGGGCTGTCGACCAGGCCCACCGGCAGGTCGACGGCACCTGTCACGAACGTCGGATCACGCAGGATGCCCGCCGCGAGCGGGTCATGGAGAGACGCGGCCCGCCGTCCCAGGTAGCCCGCGTAGAAGTCGAGATAGAAGTCGAGGATGCGCCACGCGAACCGCGTGTGCGGCAGCTCGCTGGCGGCGAGCCGAGCCTGCTCGGGTGCCTCGAGGAGCGTGGGCGTGGTGACGTTCACACCCACCATCGTGAGCGCGGCACCGGACGCGAACACGAGGTCGGCCGCGTCGGGATCGTGGGCGATGTTGGCGTCCATCATGTCCCGCCGGTCATCCGACTCGGTCCCGGCGCCGCCCATGATGACCACGGACCGGTACCGGCCCAGGGCGTCGGCATCCCGCTGGAGCGCGAGCCCCAGGTTGGTGAGCGGGCCCACGGCCAGCAGGTCGAGCTCGCCGGGCGCCTCCCGGGCCAGCCGGATGAGCTGGTCGGCGGCCTCCTCGCCGGTGGGCCGGCCGACCGGCTCGGCAAGGCCCGCGTCACCCAGGCCGTCCTCGCCGTGCACGAACGTGGCCACCGACAGTGGCACCACGAGGGGCTCGGCCGCGCCCCGGGCGACGGGCACGTGGCCCAGGCCCGCAGCCTCGAGCGCGATGAGGGCACCCCGCGTGGTGACGTCCACATATCCGTTGCCATGGACGCTGCCGAGCGCCACCACCTCGACGTCCGGCCGCGCCGCGAGATACAGGATGGCGAGGGCGTCGTCGATGCCCACATCCATGTCCAGGACCACGCGCTGCGTCATGCTCGGACCGCTCCCTTCGATATGCTCGGGTCATGGTGGGCCACGGGTGGGCGGCTGATGCCACCGCCCGTGCGCCGACCGCGACGACACGCCATGCCGCGCCCATGGCTCATGCCGCGCCCATGGCTCATGCCGCGCCCATGGCTCATGCCGCGGCCTCCGTCTCGGGTGGGCCGTCGGCGATGGCGTGACGTGCTCGCCGCCGTGCCGCGCCGCGACCGTACACCAGCATCAGCACCGCGATGGTGGCGAGATACGGCAGCATGCTCACGAACTGCGAGGGGATGCCCTGACCCTGGAGCCGCAGCGCGACGGCGTAGGCGCCACCGAACAGCAGGCTGGCACCCAGCACGCCGACGGGATGCGCACGCCCGAACATCACTGCCACGAGCGCGATGAAGCCACGCCCGAAGGTCATGCCCTCGACGAACTGGGTCACGATGCCCAGCGACAGCTGGGCACCCGCGAGCCCACACAGGACACCGCTGCCGAGGACCGCCGCGTACCGCACCCGGCGCACCCGGATGCCCACGCTGCCCGCGGCCACGGCATCCTCGCCCACGGCCCGCAGTCGCAGCCCGATGCGATGGTGGAACAGGCCCACCTGGAACAGGACGACGAGTCCCAGCGCGAGCCACACCAGGATCGTCTGGCCACTGACGATGGCGCCGATCACGGGTACGCCCGACAGCGCGGGCAGGTCGATGGTGGGCAGGCCGGGCATGGCCGGGTCGTAGAAGCCGCCCTGGACACCGAGCATCGTGCGCATCAGGAAGGTCGTGGCGCCAAGGGCGAGGATGTTGATGGCGAGACCCGCCACGATGGCGTCGCCGTGCAGGTCCACGACCACGAACGCGAGCACGAGCGCCACGGCGAGCCCGGCGAGGACCGCGGCGAGGATCCCGATGAGCGGATCGCCCGTCTGGTGGGTCGCCACGACGGCCGCGAAGGCGCCCGTGAGCATCAGCCCCTCCAGCGCCACGTTGAAGATGCCGGCACGTTCGGTGAGCAGGCCGCCCAGCGCCGCGAGCAGGATGGGCGAGACGAGACGCACGACCGACGCGAGCAGGGCGGCATCCACGATGAGCCACAGGTCCATCAGGTCGCCCCGAGCCGTCGGCTCAGCCAGTGGCGGATGGTCACGCGCACGGCGATGAGCAGGATGACGCACGCTTGCACCACGTCCACCACCTGGAGCGGCACGTCGGTGTTGCGCTCCATGCCGGCCGCCCCCGTCTCGAGCGCGGCGAGGAACAGTCCCGAGACGAGGGTGGCCAGGGGCTCCCCGCCGCCGAGCAGCGCCGCCGTGAACCCGGTCCAGGCGTAGCCGGGTGCCGTGATGGTCGTGTCGATGTAGCGGTGGTGGACACCCAGGACCAGGATCGCGCCCGCCAGGCCACACGCGGCACCGCTCAGGAGCATCGCCCGGATGAGGACCCGTCGGCCGTCGACGCCGCCGTACGCGCCGAACGCGGCGTTGAGCCCGGTCATGCGTGTCTCGTAGCCCACCACGGTGCGCGAGAGGAGCCACCAGGCCGCGACCGGCAGCACCACCAGGAGCAGGACGCCGGCATGGATCCGGCCACCCGGCGCGAGATAGGGCAGCTGGGTGACATCCGGGATCATGGCGGTCTGGGCCACACCGCCGCCGACCTCCCGGAGCGGGTACGAGACGAGGTAGGCGGCGAACAGAGCCCCGATGTAATTGAACAGCAACGTCGTGATGAGCAGTGGCACCTCGAAGCGTGTCTGGATGAGCGTCGGCACGAGCGCCCACAGGGCACCTGCGAGGCAGCCGGCCCCCGCGGCGATCACGATCGCGAGCGGCGCTGGCAGCCCTCCCGCGGCGCTCGCCACCACGGCGGTCGTCACGGCACCCATGATCATCTGGCCCTCGCCACCGAGGTTGAGCGCCCCCGCACGGAACGCGATGGCGAGGCCGACGCCGACGACGACGATGGGCACCGCGCGCGCGAGCGTGGCGCCCCGGTTGCCGTCGGTGCCGATGGCGCCCCGGATGAGCTCCTGGTAGGCCTCCACGGGCGAGCCCCCCGCCAGCACGATCGCGATGGCCCCCACGAGCAGCCCGAGGCCGACCGCCGTGAGGGGCACCAGGAGCTGTACCAGCAGCCCACGCAGCCGCACCGAGCGGGCTCGACCCGGGACGCTGCCCGGCTCCCCCGTGGGTGTGGTCGACCCAGGTCCGTCCGTCGACCCAGGCCCGTCCGTCGACCCAGACCCGGTGGGTCGTCCCCCGAGGGCGCCGGCGACCGGGCCGGCCACCGGCTCAGCCATGCCCGAGCGCTGGCGCATCGCCGGCGGGTGTATCGGCGGCAGGCGCATCGATGCCGGCCATCCACAGCCCGATCCGTTCGGCGTCGGCCCCATCGCCCGGGGTCTCTCCCACGAGCCGTCCCGCGTGGAGGACCACGATGCGGTCGGCGAGCGTGAGCACCTCGGTCAGGTCGGCGCTGATGACGAGGATGCCGACCCCCGCGGCCCGGAGCGCCCGCAGCTCATCGTGGACGAACCGGCTCGCGGCGATGTCGATGCCCCGGGTGGGCTGGGCCGCGACGACCAGGCGAGGTGAGCCGGCCAGCTCGCGCGCGATGACCAGGCGCTGGGCGTTGCCGCCCGACAGCGAGCGCGCCGGGTCCGACACGGATCGCGCACGGACCCCGAAGCGACCCACCAGGCCACGCGCGACCTCCCGGATCGCGGCCCGATCGAGACGCATCCCGCGTGCGATGGGTGGCCGACGATGCGCCCCCATGACCAGGTTGTCCGCGATGGAACCATCGGGCGCGAGGCCGCGATGGAACCGGTCGTCCGGCACATACGCGAGACCCGTGGCACGTCGCGCGGAGACGCTCGCCGCGGTCACATCCTGGCCGGCGATGCGCACCTGCCCTGCGGCGACGGGCAGCAGGCCGGCCACGAGCTCCGCGAGCTCGGTCTGGCCGTTGCCTGCCACACCGGCCACCCCCACGATCTCGCCGCCCCGGACCACCAGGTCGACCCCCCGGACCCCGGGACCACGCAGGCCCTCCAGCTCCAGCATCGGCGACCCCGGCGTCATGGGCACCCGCGCCGGGGACGGCGGCAGGTCACGTCCGACCATCATCCGGGCGAGCGTCGACAGGTCCGCCTGCGACGTGTCGAGGGCACCCGTGACACGGCCATCCCGGAGGACCGTGACGCGATCGGCGATCTCGAGGACCTCGTCCAGCTTGTGGCTGATGAACACCGTGGTGCGGCCGCCCGCCCGCAGCTCACGGACGACCTCGAACAGGCCGCGAGTCTCTCGAGGCGTGAGCACCGCGGTGGGCTCGTCGAGGATGAGCGTCCGGGCCCCCCGGTCGATCACCCGCAGGATCTCCACCCGCTGGAGGTCACCCACCGACAGGTCGCGCACGCGCGCACGCGGGTCGACCCGGAGTCCGTATGCGTGGCCCAGTCGCCGGACCCTGTCCTCGGCAGCCGCCCGGTCGAAGAGGGTCCAGCGTGACGGCTCGCTGCCCAGCACGAGGTTCTCGGCGACGGTCAGCGAGGGCAGCAGCATGAAGTGCTGATGGACCATGCCGATGCCCAGGCGATGAGCGTCCTCCACGCCATCGATGGCCACGGGTCGGCCGTCCACCTCGATGACGCCGCTGTCGGCGCGTTCGACGCCCGCGAGGATGCGCATCAGGGTCGTCTTGCCGGCCCCGTTCTCGCCCACCACCGCGTGCACCTCGCCCGGACGAAGGTGGAGATCCACCCCGTCGAGCGCCACGACGTCATCGAACCGGCGGCGGATGCCGCGCATGACGATGCCCGCCGGGGTGGGGGCCGGTGGGCTCACCATCGGAGGGCTGGACGTGACGGACCCGGCACGCTGCCGGGCCCGTCGGTCGATCCGGTCAGGGGGCAGGTGCGACGGAGGGTGCCGGCTGGGCGAGGTAGTCGGGGACCACCAGCTCACCGGAGACGATCCGGGCGGCGAGGGCACGAACCTCGTCCTGGACCGCCTGCGGCAGGACGGAGGGAGGCGCGTCGGGGAGCACGATGAACGCCGGGCCCACGCCCTGCTCGCTCAGCCCGTAGTCCACGACACCCCCCGCGAACGCACCTTGCGCGAGATCGCGCACGGCGTCATGCACCCCCACATCGGTGCGCTTGACGACCGACTCGACGATGTGTGCCGGGTCGAGGGCACGCTGGTCGGTGTCCACGCCGCTCGTGAAGAAGCCCTGCTCCGCGGCAGCCTCGAAGATGCCCGTGTTGCCCGCTGCCGCGAACGCGAAGATGTACTTGGCGCCCTGTGAGGCCTGGCTGAGCGCCAGCTCCTTGGCGCCCGCGGGATCGTTGAAGCCGGTGCCCCAGGACTCGATGATGCGCACGTCCGGGTTCACCGCCCGCACACCCGCCTCGAAGCCGGTGTACCAGCGGCGGATGAAGGGCAGGTCAACGGCACCCACCGAGCCGATCGCGTCGGAGGCGGGGAAGCCCTCGTGCTCGCCGGTCGCGAGCAGCCCGAAGATGGCGCCCAGCAGGAACGCGCCCTCGTGCTCCCGGAACACGAGCCCGCGCACGTTGGGACTGTCGACCGTCGTATCCACCAGCGCCCAGCGCTGGTCGGGGTACTCCGCGGCGAGCTTGGTGACCGCATCGACCGAATCGAAGGAGTTGGCCACGATGAGGTCGTGGCCATCGTCGATGGCGGCCCGCAGGTTGTCCTCGAGCACGCTCAGGTCGGACGACTCGATGACATCGGTCGACACGCCGTACTCGACCCCGCCCTCGGCGAGGCCCTCGGCGATGAGTTGCAGGAACGGGTTGACGCCGATGGGCCCCGTGCTCACATAGACCGCGCGCAGGTCGGTCTGGGGTGCCGGCGACTGGGCGACCACGCTGCCGCCCACGAGCGTGGTCGTGAGCGCGGCCACGGCCAGGGTGATGGCGCCGCGGCGCCGATGGTTCGTCACGCAGGATCTCCTCGGGTGGTGTCTGGTGGGTGGAGGAACGCGGATCAGTCGTCGATCCAGACGCGATCCTGGTTGTCGGGGTCGTCGATGGGCGAGGACACGAAGAGCACCTGGGGGGCGTCCTCGAACGAGCCGCCGTGGGGCGTGTTGGCGGGGATGACCCACACGTCGCCCTTCTTGACCGGTCGCGTGACGCCCCCCACGGTCACCTGCCCGGTGCCCTCGAGCACATAGCCGATCTCGTCATGGGTGGTGTGGACGTGGGTCCGGAAGGGTCCCGGATGACCCTGGAACACGAACACGCTCGACTGGGTGCCGTGGCCGATGTAGGTGCGCCGGAAGACGTCCGACTCGGTCAGCTTGTCCGCCTCGACGGCGGCGGCCACGTCCACCACGTCGATCTTCGCGTGGGGGATGTGCTGCTGACAGGTGGGACACAGGTAGTGCTCGTGGTCGTGGCTCGCGGTCATCGTCGTGGCTCCTCCTTCGTGGCTCGCTGGTCGAGTGATGTGGCCGAGGGCTGGAAGCCGCGCTCTTGACGCGCGGTGACCGCCCCGAACAGGTAGTGATAGACCTCGGTGTGTCGCTTGGCCTCCCACATGTCCGCGCCCCAGATGTAGCAGCCGTGGTCCCGCACCAGGATCCCGAACGCGCCCGCGAACCGCGGGTCGACGAGGGCCTTGGCGACGGCGGCCACGAGCTGTGATTCGCGGGGTGTGTTGTCGATGACCGGCACCAGGTGACGGTCCTGGTTGGTGAGGCCACGGATACCCTTGAGCATCTCCAGCCGCTCCACCACGACGTGGTCCGTGTCACGGGCCAGGTCCGCGGCCAGGACGGCGGACAGGGCGTGCGTGTGCACGATGCTGCGCACGCCGCGCTCCCGCGCCACGAGCGTGAAGATGTGGGCGCACTCGCTGGGCCGCAGGTGCTGGTCCGGCGGCGCCTGGACGATCGAGCTGTCGGCGACCGCGATGAGGAACAGGTCCTCCGGCTCGACCAGCTCCTTGTGGACACCCGTGGGCGCCACGATCAGGTGACCGCCCTCTGACGGCCCGCAGATGCCGCCGCCGGTACCCGACACCCAGTCCCGGGCGTAGAAGGCACGCAGCTGCTCCACCAGCAGCTCGCGGGTCTGGTCGTCCGTGAGGGTCATGCCCGAGCGCGGTCGGAGGCTCATGACGCGACGCCGCGGGCGCCTTCGAGAGCTGCCCGGATGGCCGATCCGAAGGGCGGCCGAAGGACGCCGACCTCGGTCACGAACGCGGTGATGAGCTCCGCCGGCGTCACGTCGAATGCCGGGTTCCAGGCTCGGGCCGGCCCGGGCGTGGTGCGCGCCCCGCCGATACCCAGCACCTCCTCCTCGGCGCGCTGCTCGATCTCGATGGCGGCACCGTCCGGGGTGGCCCCGTCGAACGAGGTGAGGGGCCCGGCCACCAGGAAGGGCACGCCGTGCCGCGCCGCGAGCACCGCCAGGGGATAGGTGCCCACCTTGTTGGCGGTGTCGCCGTTGGCGGCCACGCGGTCGCAGCCCACCACGACCGCGTCGACCATGCCCCGCGCGAGCGCGCCGCCGGCCGCGCCATCCACCAGCATTCGGTAGGGGACCCTCGCCTCCTCGAGCTCCCAGGCGGTCAGACGCGCGCCCTGGAGCAACGGCCGTGTCTCGTCCACGAGCACCTCGTCCAGCCGTCCGTCGCGCGCGAGGGCATACGCGACGGCCAGCGCGGTGCCATCGCCGCCCGTGGCCAGCCGTCCCGTGTTGCAGTGCGTGAGCACCCGGATGGCCGCGCGGTCCGACCCCGCGACCAGGTCCGCGCCCTGCCTGCCGATCGCGGCACAGGCCGCCTCGTCCTCCGTGTGGATGGCGCGTGCCTCGGCCAGTGCCGCGTCGATCACCCGTGCCGGCGTGGCGTCCGGGGCGTCCCCTGCGCGTGCCACGGCACGCCCCACCCGATGTGTCGCATGGGCCAGGTTGACGGCCGTGGGTCGTGCCGTGCCGATGACCATCTCCAGGCGCGTCGCCTCCGCGAGCAGGTCAGGGACGCGCTCGGCACCCGCTGCCAGGAGCCCCGTGACCATCCCGTACGCGCCGGTGATGCCGATGGCGGGCGCACCCCGGATGGCGAGGCTGCGGATGGCATCCACGACCTCGTCCACGCTGCCGAGTCGCCAGCGCATGAGCTCGCCGGGAAGCCGCCGCTGGTCCACGATGACGGCAGCGCCATCGTCCCAGGCCACCGACCGGAACGCATGGTCGGAGTCATGGGACGGGCCATCTGTGGGGCTGCTGGGCCGGATCGTGGATGGAGGGATCACGGGGACCTCGGCGGAAGGCTTCGCGAGGCACCGCGCACGGTCGACCTCGCCTGGACGGGCGAGACCGGGGGACCTGCCGTCAGCGGCGGGGACGCCCCCCATCCGCGCCCAGCGCGCGTCCACCCGGGATCGCCCGGGGACAGCGACAGCACATGGGCATCAGCGGGTCGGTCATGAGGAGCGGATGCTACAGGCACCGACGGCCGGCTGTCGAGCCGCACGCTCGTCGGCGTACGATCCCAGACGTCTGTGATGGCGACGTCGGTGCCAGCGCGACCGCTGCTCGTCCGCTGCCCCGCCGTGCCTGCCTCCGCCGTGCCTGCCTCCCGCCGTGCCGGCCGTCTGCCCCGCGGCTCCCCGCCGTGCCGGCCGCCTGCCCCGCGGCTCCCCGCCGTGCTGGCCCCCCGCCGTGCCGGCCGTCTGCCGTGCCCCGCGGGATACCCTGCCGATCGGTCCGACCGGTCGACCACGAGCCGCTCGCCCCGGGGTCCGGCGCGGATGCCCACGCTCGGGGGGATCGCCGATCGCCCCGCCGGTGGGACCGATCGGCATG
>CAZYTQ010000017.1:0-36194 GCA_964650135.1 uncultured Anaerolineaceae bacterium
GTGGGCGCCAAGTTCGAGATCTACACGATCATCAACGAGCTCGCCGCACAGGGGAAGGGCATCATCATGATCTCGTCGGAGCTGCCGGAGCTGATCGGTGAGTCCGATCGCATCCTGGTCATGTGTCGCGGCCGGCTGACCGGCATCGTGGACCGGGCGGACGCGAACGAGGCCACGATCATGCACCTCGCGACCGACAGCATCGACGACGAGCCCGCACCGCCGCGAGCCCTCGTCGGGGTGGGGGCCTGACGCCGTGACCGCCGGTGGCACCACCTTCGATGCCGAGGAGCGCCGCGGCTGGCGGCCGGGCCGGCCGAGCCGCGCATCGGTCGGCGACTGGATCACCTCCAACGTCATCCTCGTGGTGCTCGTGGGGCTCATCGTCGCCATCGCGATCTACGACACCGACTTCATCTCGGCCAACAGCGTCCGCAACATCCTGACCAACTCGTCGACCCGCATCCTCGTCGCCCTGGGTGCGGGCATCGTGCTCATCTCGCGAGGGGTCGACCTGTCGGGAGGGCGGATGGTGGGCCTCGCCGCGGTCGTCTCCGCGTCGATGCTCCAGACCGAGACCTACTCCCGCCAGTTCTTCCCCGACCTGCCGGCGCTGCCGCTGATCCTGCCCATCGCGGTCGCCATCGGGATCACCACCCTGCTCGGCTGCGTCAACGGCATCGTCGTGGCGCGGCTGCGGGTGCCGCCCTTCATCGCGACGCTGGGCATGATGGTCATCGCGTTCGGCATGACCGCCATCTACTTCGATCAGCCACCCAACAACTCGCAGCCCATCTCGGGCATCCGCGAGGACCTGTCGTTCCTGGGCACGGGCCAGCTGGCCCTGGGTCCTGTGTCGATCCCGTTCATCATCGCGGTCGCGGGCACGGCCGCGGTCATCATGTGGGTGCTCCTCGAGAAGACGGTCTTCGGCAAGAACGTGTACGCCATCGGTGGCAACCCCCAGGCGGCCCAGGTCTCGGGTGTGGCCATCGTGCGTACCCTGATCACCGTCTATGCCATCGCGGGCGCCTGCTATGGGGTGGCGGGGGTGCTGGAGGCGGCCCGGACCGGGGGCGCCTCCAGCCGCTACGGCGAGCTGTACGAGCTCGACGCGATCGCCGCCTGTGTCGTCGGTGGCGTGTCCACGGCGGGTGGCATCGGGCGGGTTCGGGGCATCGTCGCGGGCGTCCTCGTGTTCGCGGTCATCAGCTATGGCCTGACGTTCATCGGCATCAACCCGTTCTGGCAGCAGATCATCAAGGGAGTGATCATCATCGGGGCCGTGGCGTTCGACATGTCCCGCTCCCGGCGCACTCGCTGACCCGATGAGCCTGTCCCGACCGCTCCGCTGGGGCATCCTGGGCACCGGGCGCATCACCGTTCGGCTGGTGCGTGCCATCGGCGCGAGCGAGGGCGGTGAGCTGGTCGCGGTCGCCAGCCGCGACGCCGCTCGAGCCCAGGCGTACGCCCGCGAGCATGCGATCCCGCGAGCCTACGGCAGCTACGAGGCGCTGCTCGCGGACCCGGACATCGACGTGGTGTACATCGCGTTGCCCAACCACCTCCACACCCGGTGGAGCGTGCGTGCGATGGACGCCGGCAGACACGTGCTGTGCGAGAAGCCCATCGCGGTGAGCCTCGCCGAGATGGACCAGCTGGAGGCGGCGGCGACGCGCACCGGGCGCGTGGTCGCGGAAGGGTACATGGCGCTCCACCACGCGCAGAACCAGCGTGCCCTGGCCATCGTGCGGACGGGTGCCATCGGTGCGGTCCGGTTCGTGCGTGGCTCCTTCTCGTTCGATATCGCCGATGGGACCGACCCACGACTCGACCCGACCATGGCCGGCGGCTGCCTGTGGGACCTCGGTGGCTACATCGTGAACATGGCGCGCCGGTTCGCGGGCGCGGAGCCGGTCGAGGTCCAGGCGATGGCGGTCGTGGGCAGCTCGGGCGTCGATGAGCGCGTCGTGGGCCAGCTGCGTTTCCCGGGGGATGTCCTGGCCCAGCTCGACTGCTCGTTCCGCATGCCCGGCCGGGAGATCGTCGAGGTCGTCGGCAGCACTGGTGTGCTGACGCTCTCGCCCGCGTTCCTGATGGCGCCCGACGGGCCGTCGGCGGGTATCCGCGTCCGGCGGGGCACGACCGAGGAGCACATCCCCATCGAGGACCACGACCAGTACCGGGCCGAGGTGGACGACCTCCACGCGGCCGTGATCGAGGGACGGCCGCCACTGGTGGACCTGGCCGCCGCGCGTGCCACGTGTGCGGTGCTCGTGGCGCTGCTGGAGGCAGCCGGCGTCAGGGCGACAGGATCCTCAACCGCTCCGTGATGTCGGTCAGGTCGTACGGCCGTGTCCACGACCGCGACGTGTAGCTGGTGTCCGGCAGCAGCTCGATACCCGCGTCGAAGTAGCGGTCGAGCACGATGGGGAAGGTGTTGATGACCGACATGTCGGGGTACGGCGCGGGCGCGTCCTCGGATGCCTCGCCGGGCAGGTACATGGCGGTCAGGACGCCGTACTTGGTGACCAGCTCCTCGTCCGTGGCGGTCGACCAGTCGAAGCCCTGCTGGTCGCGCAGATAGCGATCAGGGTAGGGGCCCTCGTCGCTCTCGATGATGATGATCGGCCGCTCGGCCTCGGGGACCGCGAGCAGCGACGACACGATGCCCTTGATGCGCTCGTTGGTGTAGGCCAGCTGGTCCCGCTGCGCCGCGGCCGAGAACTTGCTGTCGGCCTCCGACAGCCCGGAGTACTCGCCGTTGGCCGCGAACACATAGGGCTCGTGGGGCAGCAGGATGTGCGCGAACACGAACTTGGGGCCCGGCTCGGCGCTCGCCCGATCGAGCTCATGGAAGCCGAACAGGGCGGCCGCTCGGTGCAGCAGGTGATGCTTGGGTGGCTCCTCGAGGCCCCGCAGCTCGTCGACCACGGGGCCCAGCGTGGTGCTGTCGAGGAGCGTCCCGAAGTCGGTCGCGCTGGTGAGCACGGGGTTCTCGTCGGCGATGCGGCTGGTCCTGGTGGGTGCGAACCAGCTGCCGATCTGGATGAACCGGTATCCGTGCCCCTGGAGGAACCTGCCCACGGCATTGTCCGAGAGCAGGTCGTTGATGGGTGTCGCGTCATCGGAGTCGACCCCCATCCGGGCCACCACCTCGTCCAGGTGGCGCATGCCCAGGGTCGCGGCCAGTGACAGGGACGTGCGGCCGTAGTTGGCCCGGGCATGCGGCGCGATGACGAAGCCCTGCTCCGCGAGCCAGGGTGTCAGTGCGTCCTCGGCCCCGGCGACGTCCGCCATCGCCTCGGCGTTGCCATATCGGTCGAAGATCATGAAGTAGATGTCACGCGATCCGGGAGCCGCAGCGGGCCGATCGGCGGTCGACCCGGCGCCACTCGCCGCGATGGTCCCTCGCGACAGCTGGTAGGGCACGATGTTGACGAGCGTGAGGATCACCAGCAGGACCGCGATGACATCCAGCGCGGTGGTCAGGCGAGCGATGGCCGTGGGTCGCAGCAGGACGGCCGCGACCATGACGGCCACTGCGCCCACGAGGCACGCCCCGAGGAGCATGTCCCGCGACACGCCCATCGGTGCCACCACGTCCTCGAGGTGGCCGAAGGTGAACCAGATGACCACGAGCGCCGAGGCGACCAGACCGCCACGTCGGACGTCGCGCAGCAGCAGCCCCGCGACGAGCGTGATGCCGATGGCGATGGCCGCCGCCCGCAGGATGGGCTGGAAGGTCTCGCCGAGGGCCACCTCGGTCAGGTTCTCGGAGAACAGGAACAGGACCGGGTATGCCGCGAAGAGCAGCGGGTGGATGGGGAAGGGCCACCAGCGTGCGCGGCGGCCGGACGTCACACGGACGGGCGTCGCTGCCACGCTGGTCGCCGGACCGGGCGTGCTCGGGGCCGCGGCGTCATGGTCACTCGTCGTCACGCCCGGATGATGCACCGGAGCGGCCGAGGATGCCCACACCGGGGCCGCGTCGCCGCCTCCGTGACCCCGGCGGCCGGCGTCCCCGACGGGTGGTATGGTGGACGTTGACGCGCCGTTGACCTGCCGGGAACATCCCGGTGATCCGCACGAGGGTCCGTGATGCCGCACCTCTTCGCATATCTCGACCTCGCCTCTGGGAGCATGATCATCCAGGGAGCCATCGCCGGCATCGTCGCTGTGCCCATCCTGTTCCGGAACCAGATCCGCCGATTGCTGGGCCGCAGCAAGCCCGCGGAGGACGTGGTCGAGGAGATGGCCGTGACCACCCCGGACATCATGGACGGCAGCCCGACCGAGACCACGGATCCCGCCCGCCCTTGACCCTCGCGGCGGCCTGCCAGCGAACCAAGGGGTCATGAGCACGGCCGCGGGACGGGCCGGGGCGTCCGCCGCCGAAGCGGCCGGGGCGCCCGCCGCCCTCCAGCGTCATCCGGCGTCGTGGCGTGACCCGAGCGGCTTCATGTATCGCCGGGAGGGTGTGCTCCTGCGCCAGGTCCAGCCCGCATGGGCAGAGGAGTGGCGCGCGTTCTCGGCCAGCCCGCTCGCCCGCAGCCTGGTCCAGAAGGGCCGGCTGGTGGCGTGGCAGGATGCGCCCCTGTCCGACGCGTACGACGAACGGGCGGCCGCGGTCATCCGGCCGGACGTGGTGCCGTTCATCAGCTATCCGTACGAGTGGACCTTCGGCCAGCTCCAGGACGCGGCGCTGCTGACGCTGGACATCCAGGCCGCGGCGATCGCGCAGGACTGGACGCTCAAGGATGCCTCGGCGTACAACGTCCAGCTCCGTGGCGTGACGCCCGTGCTCATCGACCACCTCTCGTTCCAGCGGCTCGCGCCGGAGTCGCCGTGGGTCGCCTATCAGCAGTTCTGCGAGCACTTCCTCGCGCCGCTCGCGCTCATGGCGCGGCGTGATGTGCGCATGGGACGTCTGCTCCGCGACCAGATCGATGGCATCCCGCTCGACCTTGCGGCGACCCTGCTGCCGGGCCGCACCCGTCTGAAGCTCGGCCTCGGCGCTCACATCCATCTGCACGCTCGCTCGCAGCGGGGCCATGCCGGCGACGCGCGCAAGCCCGCGGATGTGACGTTGTCGCGATCGCGTCTCGCGGCCCTCATCGAGAGCCTCCGGGGCACCGTCTCGGGGCTCTCGTGGCGGCCGGCCGGCACGGAGTGGGCCGACTACGCCGACCGGGAGCACGCGAGCTACGAGGGCGGAGCGCCCGATGCCAAGGAGACCATCGTCCGGGACCTGCTCAGGGCATCCGGTCCGGGCGCCGGGCGGTCATGCTGGGACCTGGGTGCCAACACGGGCCGCTTCAGCGCCATCGCCGCGAGCCTGGGCTACCGGGTGCTCTCGTTCGACATCGACCCGGCCGCCGCCGAGCGTCACTACCGGGCGCTCAAGGCCCACGGTCGCACGGACACGACACCGCTGGTGATGGATCTCGCCGACCCGAGCCCCGGTCTGGGCTGGGCGCTCCGGGAGCGCGACTCGCTGCTGGAGCGTGCGAACGCGGACGTCATCATGGCGCTTGCCCTCGTGCACCACCTGGGCATCGGTCGCAACGTGCCGCTGGCCATGGTCATGGACCTGTTCGCAGGGCTTGCACCGCAGGCGATCGTGGAGTGGGTGCCGCGTGGCGACCCGATGGTGGACATCCTGCTCGCGTCGCGCGAGGACGTGTTCACCGACTACACCACGGAGGGCTTCGAGACAGCCATCGCGGCACGCTTCCAGGTGGTGTCACGGACGCCCATCCCGGGCAGTCCGCGGGTGCTGTATCACCTGGGACGCCGGGGCTGATCCGCCACAGCGTGGGGCGCGCGGGTGGACGTCAGGGCCTGGGCTTCTCGTCGCCCGCACGCGGCCCGGGCGTCTCGCCGCCCGCACGCGGCCCGGGCGGGTGGGGGTCCTCGCGCCGATAGGGCACCGCGGTGACCACCGTCGCGGGCCGACCCAGGAGCGCGGAGCGCAGCCGTCGTGCCGTCTGGTTGTACAGGACGCGCTCCCACCAGTGGCGGGCCACGTACTCCGGGATGACCACGATGGTGATCGTGTCGGGGTCCCGGAAGGTGACATCGAGGTAGGTCACGAACGGCTGCACCAGCGCGCGATACGGCGATTCCACGATCACGAAGGGGACACCCGGGATCTGTCGCTCGAACACCGACCGCAGCGCCTCGCCCGCCTCGAGGTCCTCGGTCACATGCACGACCTGGACATCGTCCGACATGGCGCGACCCACCTGGACCGCGTGGACGACCGCGCGCGACAGGTTGGGCACCGGGATGACGACACGCTGTCGCTTGCGCGGCTCCCCGAAGACGCGATCATCCCGGACCTGGAGCTGTCGCGCCATGCCCTGGTACTGGCGGGACACGGCGAGCATGAGCGCCACGAGCAGCGGGATGAGCGCGACCACGACGAGCGAGCCCGGCAGCTTCATGACGGTCACGATGACCGCGACCGTGGCCGTCACCACGCCACCGAAGGCATTGATGGCGAGCCGGTGGCGGAAGCCCGGCGGTCGTGTGCGCAGCCAGTGGCGGACCATGCCCGCCTGGCTGATGGTGAAGTCGATGAACACGCCCACCGCATACAGCGGGATGAGCGCGTGGGTGTCACCACCGAACGCGATGACCAGCACGGTGGCCACGCCACCCAGGACCAGGATGCCCGTCGTGAACGCGAGACGATCGCCCCGCAGGCCGAACTGGCGGGGGATGAAGCCGTCGTGGGCGAGGATCGCGGCAAGCCTCGGGAAGGCTGCGAACGAGGTGTTCGCCGCGAGCACGAGGATGAGCGTCGCGAACGTCAGGAACAGGACATAGCCCAGGGAGCCGGGGCCGAACACGTGGCCCGCGACCTGCGCGATGACGGTGCGCTGGTCGTCCGGGACGACGCCGAAGGAGCTGGCCAGGAAGGTGATGCCCACGAACAGCACGCCCAGCAGGACGGCCATGACACCCAGCGTGGACGCGGCGTTGCGTGCCGCGGGTGGCTTGAACGCGGGCACGCCCGTGGCGATGGCCTCGACACCCGTGAGCGCGACCGCACCCGAGGCGAAGGCACGCAGCAACAGGATGAGCAACGCCACGGTGGTCAGCTCCTCGCTCGCCCGGACCGTGGAGGGAGCTGGGCCGCCCTGGCCCAGCACGACCACCTGGAACGTGCCCAGCACGATCATGAGCAGCGCCATGGCCACGAACAGGTAGGTGGGTGCCGCGAAGATGTTGCCCGACTCGCGCAGGCCCCGGAGGTTGCCGAGCGTGACCAGCACGATGGCGAGCACCGCGATCTCCACCTGGATGTCATGGAGACCGGGCAGCGCGGCCACGACCTGCTCGCTCGCGGACGAGATGCTCACCGCGACGGTGAGGACGTAGTCGATGAGCAGCGCCGATGCGGCGACGAGCGACGCGAGCTGACCGAAGTTCGCCTTCGACACGGAGTAGGAGCCGCCCCCCGTGGGATAGGCCATGCACACCTGGCGGTAGCTGATGGCGACCACGCCCAGCAGCAGCGCCACCGCGATGGCCACGGGCACGCTCCAGGCGAGGGCCGCGAGGCTGATGCCCACGCTGCCGAACAGGAGCGCCCGCAGGATCTCCTCGGTCGCGTACGCACTCGACGAGATGGCGTCCGAGCTGAAGATGGCGAGCGCCTTGGTCCTGGACAGTCGCTCGCCCGCCTCCTCATCGTTCGCGAGCGGACGCCCGATGAGCGTGCGTCGGACCCGCTCCCAGGCCTGGCCCATGGGCGTGGTCGGGGCGCTGGCCGCGGCCTTGGCGGTCAGCACGTCCTTGGCGGTGTATCGGAAGTAGCGCGCCTGTGGTCGATCCACACGCACCCGCCGATCACCGGGCTTGTGGCCACGCAGCGGTTGACGGCCCCCGATCATCGGATGGTCTGCACAGGGTGGCCGGGAGCGGGCGTCCTCGGCCGGTCAGTCGGGGGACGCGGGCCGCCGAGTCTCAGGCAGAGGCCGCGAGCCGCCGCAGCACGGCGGGCAGGATGCCGCCCTGGCGGAGGTACTCCAGCTCGATGGGTCCATCGAGCCGGCAGATGGCGCGGAACGCTCGCTCGCCCGCGGCATCACGGATCTGGACACGCAGCTCCTGGCGTGGCCGGAGGCCCTCGCCGAGGCCGGTGATGTCGAACGCCTCGTGGCCCGTCAGGCCCAGGCTCTCGACGCTCTCGCCCGGCAGGAACTGCAGCGGCAGCACACCCATGCCCACGAGGTTGGAGCGATGGATGCGCTCGTAGCTCCGCGCGATGACCGCCCGCACACCCAGCAGCCGGGTGCCCTTGGCGGCCCAGTCGCGCGAGCTGCCCGAGCCGTACTCGGCGCCCGCGAGGATGACCGTGGGCGTGCCCTCGGCCTGGTAGCGCATCGCGGCGTCATAGAGGGTCATCGCCTCGCCGTCCGGCTGGTGGCTGGAGAACGGGCCTTCCCGGTCCGCGAGCGCGTTGCGCAACCGGATGTTGCCGAACGTGCCGCGCATCATGACCTCGTGGTGGCCGCGGCGAGCGCCGTAGCTGTTGAAGTCACGCGGCTCCACGTCGTGCGCCTGGAGCCACTGGCCGGCCGGGCTCCACGCGGGGATCGAGCCGGCCGGGCTGATGTGGTCCGTGGTGACCGAGTCACCGAGGACCGCGAGGACGCGTGCGCCCACGATGTCCGTGACCGGCGCGGGCTCGGTGGTCAGCCCCTCGAAGAAGGGCGGTCGCGCGATGTACGTGGAGCTCGGATCCCACGCGTACCGGTCGCCCTCGGGGACCGGGAGCGCGCGCCAGCGGTCGTCCCCCTCGAACACGCTCGCGTAGGTGCGTCGGAAGAGCTCGGGCGAGATGGCGTCGGCGATGGCCGAGCGGATCTCGTCGGCGCTCGGCCAGATGTCCGCGAGGAACACCGGTTGCCCGTCCGAGCCCCGGCCCAGCGGCTCCGTGGTCAGGTCGATGTCGACCCGGCCTGCGAGCGCGAACGCGACCACGAGCGGCGGTGATGCGAGGTAGCTGGCGCGGACCAGGGGATGGATGCGCCCTTCGAAGTGGCGATTGCCCGACAGGACCGCCGCGACGACCAGCTCGTGCTCCTCCACCGCCTGGGCGATGGGGGCGTCCAGCGGGCCGCTGTTGCCGATGCAGGTCGTGCAGCCATAGCCCACGAGGCCGAAGCCGAGGGTCTCGAGCGCGCCCATGAGCCCGGCACGCTCCAGGTACTCCGTGACCACGCGCGATCCGGGCGCGAGGCTGGTCTTGGCGACGGGGGAGGACCGGAGGCCCTTCGCCACAGCGTTCCGGGCGAGCAGACCCGCGCCGACCATCACGGTCGGGTTGGACGTGTTGGTGCAGCTGGTGATGGCGGCGATGGCCACCGACCCGGTGCGCACGGTGGCCTGGGCGTCGCCGGCGTCCACCCGGACAGGTCGATAGAAGGGGATCTCGACCGGGTCGTTCGCGGGTGCGGCCGTGTCCGGCACGTCGAGGACCCCGTCGCCCGCGAAGGAGGGCGCGTCGCTGGCCGGGAACGAGTCCTCGGATGCCACCTCGACGATGGTCTCGCCGCCCTCGATCGTCGCGTGCTCCTCGGCCGCGTGTGCGTCGCTGGGGTAGAGGCCATGGAAGGAATCGCGGAGCGCCGCGAGCGGCACCCGGTCCTGGGGTCGTCGCGGCCCGGCGACGCTGGGCTCGACGGTCGAGAGATCCAGCTCGAGCGATTCGTCGAACTCGGGTCCGGCGCCCGGCCATCGCCAGAACCCCTGCTCCTTGGCGTAGGCCTCGACGAGCGCGACCTGCTCGGGCTCACGCCCGGTCAGACGCAGATACGTCAGCGTCTCGTCGTCGATGGGGAACAGCGCGGTCGTCGCGCCGTACTCCGGCGACATGTTGGCGATGGTGGCGCGGTCGGCGAGCGCCAGCGACGCGAGACCGTCACCCGCGAACTCCACGAACGCACCCACCACCCCATGGGCGCGCAGCATCTGGCTGATGACGAGCACCAGGTCCGTCGCCGTGGCGCCGCGTGGCAGCTCACCGTGGAGCCGGACGCCCACGACATGGGGCAGGGGCTGGTAGAGCGGCTGGCCCAGCAGGACGGCCTCGGCCTCGATCCCGCCCACGCCATAGCCCAGCACCCCCAGCCCGGAGATCATGGTCGTATGTGAGTCGGTGCCCACGAGCGTGTCAGGGAAGGCCTGCAGCTCACCCGCGACCACGCGGACCTGGATGACCGGTGCCAGGAACTCGAGGTTGACCTGGTGGACGATGCCCGTGCCCGGCGGCACCACCCGCAGGTCCGTGAACGCGGTCTGGGCCCAGCGCAGCAGCTGATAGCGCTCGGTGTTGCGCTCGTACTCGCGGTCGACATTGAACGCGAAGGCGGTCGGGCGTGCGTACTGGTCCACCTGGACCGAGTGGTCGATGACCAGGTCCGCGGGCACCAGCGGGTTGATGCGTGCCGGATCCCCCCCGAGCTCGGCCATCGCGTCACGCATCGCGGCAAGGTCCACGACCGCGGGCACGCCCGTGAAGTCCTGGAGGATGACGCGCGCGGGCAGGAAGGGGACCTCCGCCTCACCACCGTCACCCGGTCGCCACGCAGCGAGCGTGTGCACGTCCTGCTCCCGGACGACCTCGCCGCCGGCATGCCGGAGCACGTTCTCGAGGAGCACCTTGACCGTCATCGGGGCACGGTCGAGATCGGCGAGCCCCGCCCGGTCCAGGCGGAACACGCTGAACGATCGACCGCCGCTGCGCAGGGTGGCGCGCGCATCGAATGGGTCGGCGATTCGTTGACTGTCCATCGCGGGTCAGGCCTCCACGTTCCTCGGTCCATCGACGAGGTTGGGTCGGCTCCTGGCGGGTGTGCCCGGCCCGGGTCGAATCTCTTCGGTATCGCGGATAGTATACGCCCGCCCGCGACGGGTCTCGGGTGCCGCTCGCTCCCGCATGCATCCAGACGTCCGTGAAGCGAGAGCAGCTCCCCGCGGCAGTGCCGGGCTCCGCGGCCGCCGCACTCCCCGCGGCCGCGGCGCTCCCCGCGGCCGTGCCGCTCGGCGCCCCGATCCTGCCATCCCGACCGACCGGTCGGCGGATAGCGGATGGCCATCGTGTCGGTCGTGCCGCGCCGGCACCGCGCCACGCTCGGGGTTGGCGTCCCGATCCGGCTGTCCGGTCACCAGTGTGGCGGATCGTCGGGATCCTCCGCCCCGCCGTCGGCTATCGATGGACCGGTGTGGCGGCCCGTCAGGATCCGCAGCAGCCGGACCTCGGCCCGTCAGGTGCTTCATCCAGGCGGCAGGTGCTCCACCGGGCGGATCGCCGGGGTCCGGGGCCTGGCCTCGGGCCGCCGGGTGCACCACGGGTCGGGCTGCCCCGGCAGCCACCCGCGATCCGTGATGCTCCGATCTGCTTCAGGTGGGAGCCCACCCGCCGGCAGGTGCGCCACCAGTCCGATCGGCAGGGAGCACACGGCGCTGGCCACCGTGCCGCCACCGCGCGGGCCTGGCCCGGGCATCGCCCGGATGGCGGCGTGGCCGCGTGTGACATCCTGCGTCCGATGGACCCGCAGACGATGCCAGCCACCGCGATCGTCGGCGCCGGCCATGTGGGCACGGTGCTGACCATCGCGCTGAGGCGCGCCGGCTGGCCGGTCACCATGGTCGTGTCGCGGGACGCGCGGCGCCGGGCGCGTCTGCTGGCGGACCTCCACGGGCATGACACGCGCCGCGGTGCCCGGCTCACGGCGGTGCCGGACGTGGTCGGGATCGGAAGCGACATCGAGCTGGTCCTGTTGACCGTCCCCGATGACGTCGTGGTCGAGGTCGCCGCAGGGGTGCCCGCGATCGCCGGCCGTGGCATCGCGCACACCAGCGGCGTCCACCCGGCGGAGGCCCTGCGACCGGTCGTCGACGCGGCCATGAGCGTGGGCAGCGTCCACCCGCTCGTCGCGTTCGCGGACACCGATCGGGCGCTGGCCGCGCTCGCGGGGGCCGCGATGGCCGTCGACGGCGACCGGGCGTTGCTGCCCGTCCTCGGTCGGCTGGTGGGGTCGCTCGACGGTCGCGCCATCCCGCTGGCCACCGGCGCCAAGGCCGCGTGGCACGCTGCGGCCACGCTCTCGGCGGGAGGGCTCGTGGCGCTGCTCGATGTCATCGAGGAGCTGGCCGGTGTCGCCGGTCTCGACCATGCCACCACGCATGAGGTGTTCCAGCCGCTGATGCGCCAGTCGATGGCGAACGCCGCTGACCTGGGGACCCGCGACGCGCTCACGGGGCCCGTCGTGCGAGGTGACAGGGGCACCATCGCGGCGCACCTGGCCCTGATGGCTGATCGGGCGCCGGGCGCCCAGCTGGTGTATCGAGCGCTCCTGGACCGCCAGGCGGCCCTGCTCGACCCGGACGACGCCCTGCTCGACGAGCGTCGTGACGCCCAGGTCGAGGGGTCCGGATGAGGCGCGACCGGGCCCCCGCGCAGCCATGCTGACCGCGTCGCCCCGACCGGGTACCATCGGCCACATGCAGCACGAGGTCAGCGCATTCCGCAGTGGTCGGGTCCGGGCACGCTACGTGCTGCCGGGCAGCCAGCACCGGGATCCACGAGCGGGCACGCTCCGCGTGTTCCGGACGTTGGCCCGCGTGGACCACGCACCCACCAGCGCTGACCACCTGGCCCCGCTCGCCGCGCTCCGGTCAGCGGGTCGCTCGGCGACTCTCCCGGCTCCTGTCGACGCGTGGTCGCATGCCCAGCGACGCAGCGGTCGCATGTCCTGGGCACCTGCGCGTGGCGAGCTGCGTGACCCGCGATCTGGCGCCACGCCATGGCGCGGCTGAGCGAGGGTCGTCGCGCCCGCCTGCCGACCACGCGTGCCACCTCAGCGGGCGGTGTCGTCGTCCGCGACGGTCCGGCTGGTCCGGAGATCGTGCTCGGGCAGCGTCGTCGCGAGCGCGACGGTGTGACCTGGTCGTTGCCCAAGGGCACACCCAACCCCGATGAGACCACCGAGCAGACGGCGCTCCGCGAGGTCGAGGAGGAGACCGGTCTCCAGGTCCGCATCGTGGCACCCGTGGGTCCCATCGTGTACTGGTTCGTCCAGGCCGGGACGCGTATCCACAAGACCGTCCACTACTACCTCATGGAGCCCATCGGTGGTGACCTCGGGCTGCATGATCATGAGTTCGATGAGGTCCGCTGGGTGTCCCGCGAGGACGCACCGACGATCATGACCTTTCCCACCGAGCGGGAGATCGTGGAACGGGCGTGGGTGCTCGCGGACGAGACCTCCGCCCGGGACGCGACGGCGCCCGGGTCGGTGCGAGGGTCGTCGGCCACGGACAGGGATCCCGTCGGTGGCTGACGCGGTCGATCGCGAGCTGGCGCGGACACCGCTGCACGAGGCACATCTGGCGCTGGGCGCACGCATGGTGCCCTTCGCGGGCTGGGCGATGCCCGTCCAGTACACGGGCATCGTGGATGAGCATCGACAGGTGCGCACCTCGGCGGGGCTGTTCGACCTGTCGCACATGGGCGAGGTGTGGCTGGAGGGGCCGGGTGCGGCCGATGCGCTCGCCTTCGCGCTGGTGAGCGACCCACGGACGCTCGCTCTCGGACGGGCGCAGTACTCGCTGATGTGCGCGGCGGACGGCGGCATCCTGGATGACCTCATCGTGTACCGGATCGCCGAGACGCGATTCCTGGTCGTGCCCAACGCGTCGAACCGGGAGCTGGTGGCGACCGAGCTCGTGGCACGTGCTGCGAGCTTCGACACGCGCGTGACGGACGCGTCGCTCACCACGGCGCTCATCGCCATCCAGGGTCCACGCTCGCTGGAGCTGCTGGCGCCGCTCGTGGACCGACCCATCGGCGACCTGCACACGTACAGCGCGCGCGAGGCACGGGTCACGGGCGCGTCGGCGCTCGTGGCGCGTACCGGCTACACCGGCGAGGACGGCTTCGAGCTGTTCCTGGATGCGCCGGCGGCGTCGCCGGTCTGGGAGGCGCTCCTCGCTGCGGGCGCCCCGGATGTCGTGCGACCCATCGGTCTCGGTGCCCGGGACACGCTACGTCTCGAGGCGGGCATGCCGCTCTACGGCAATGAGCTCGACCGGGAGGTGCGACCTGCGGAGGCCGGTCTCGGTCGGGTGGTCAAGCTGGACAAGCCGGGGGGCTTCGTGGGTCACGATGCGCTCGTCGCGGCTGCCGCGGATGGGCCGCGTCATCAGCTGGTGGGGCTGATGATGCGGGAGCCGGGCATCGCGCGTCACGGCTATCCGGTCCTCGACGTGGACGACCCCGAGGGGCCCATCGGCGTGGTCACCAGCGGCACCCAGTCACCGACCCTGGGTTCGGCGATCGCGATGGCCCGGGTCCCCCCGGCGCTGGCGACGCCCGGTACCATGGTGCGGGTCGGCATCCGCGCCTCGAGCCCCGTCAGCGAGGTGACGGCGCTGCCGTTCTACCGACGCCGCCCGTCAGCATGACCTCGTCCCGCTAGCCCTCGCAAGGAGACATCGACCGTGGACGTCCCCGACCACCTGCGTTACAGCGACGACCACGAGTGGCTGCGCGCGGATGGCGCCGACGGCGTGGTGGGCGTCACGCGCTACGCGGCGGACGAGCTGGGTGACGTGGTGTTCGTGGAGTTGCCGGCCGTGGGTCGGACGCTGGCACGTGGCGAGACCTTCGGGGTCATCGAATCGGTCAAGACCGCGAGCGACCTGTACTCGCCCATCAGTGGCGAGGTGACCGAGGTCAACGCCGCGCTCGGCGCCTCTCCCGAGCTCGTCAACGAGGACCCGTACGGCGCGGGCTGGATCGTGCGGCTGCGGCTCGCCGACCGCTCGGAGGCGGACCTGCTGCGGGACGCGACGGGCTACCGCTCGCTCATCGGCGACCGATAGCGGCGCTCGCCGACCCATGGCCTACCAGGCACACACATCGTCGGACCGGCAGCGGATGCTCGATGCCCTGGGCATCGCGAGCATCGACGAGCTGTTCGCGGACATCCCGGAGGCGGTCCGCGCGCACGGTCTCGACCTGCCCGAGCCGGAGCCCGAGCTCGTCGTCCAGCGGCGCATGGCCGAGCTCGCGGGTCGCAACCGTGTCGACCTCGTGTCCTTCCTCGGCGCGGGCGTCTACCAGCATCACATCCCGGCCATCGTGGATACCATCATCTCGCGGGGCGAGTTCATGACGGCCTACACGCCCTATCAGCCGGAGATCTCGCAGGGCACGCTCCAGACCATCCACGAGTACCAGTCGCTGCTCGCCGAGCTGACCGGCCTGCCCGTGGTCTCGGCGTCCCACTACGACGGTGCCGCGGCGACCGCCGAGGCGGCGCTCATGACCATCCGGGCCACGGGCCGCAGCCGGGTGCTGGCCAGCCGGGCGCTGCATCGCCACTACCTGGACACGACCCGCACCTATCTCGGTGGTCGGTTCTCGCTGGAGGAGCTGCCGACGCTGGCGGACGGCACGACCGACCTCGAAGCGCTGGAGGCGGCGCTGGGTGACGAGGGTGAGCCGGTCGCCGGGGTGCTCATCGGTCAGCCCAACGTGTTCGGCGTGCTCGAGCCCATGCGCGATGCGGTCCGGCTCGCGCATGTCGCGGGCGCGCTCGTCGTCTCCGTGATCGAGCCAGTGAGCCTCTCCGTGCTGGCGACCCCGGGGGAGGTGGGTGCCGACATCGCGGCAGGCGAGGGACAGCCGCTGGGCATCCCGGTCCAGTACGGCGGACCCTACCTGGGCGTCCTCGCGACCACCGAGGCACTCACCCGGCAGCTGCCGGGGCGGCTCGTGGGCCGGACGCTGGACGTGGATGGTCGGCGGGCGTATGTGATGACCCTGCGCGCGCGCGAGCAGGACATCCGGCGCGACCGGGCGGCCAGCAACATCTGCACGAACCAGGCGTTATGCGCCCTGGCTGCAACGGTATACATCGCGACGCTGGGCCCGCATGGGCTGCGGGACGTGGCACGCAACGGTGCCGCGGCTGCGCGGCGGATGGAGCGGGCGCTCGCCGGCGTGGGCGTGCCGCGGGTCCACAGCGGGCCGTACCTCAACGAGCTGGCGGTGCGCGTGCCGGACGCCCGATCCGTCCACGCCCGCCTCCTGGGGGAGGGGATCCTCGCGGGTCTGCCGCTCGCCGAGTGGTATCCGGACGACCCGGCGCTCGCCGACGCGCTGCTGCTGTGCGCGACCGAGCTCACGACGGACGCCGACATCGAGCGGCTGGTCGCGGCGCTGGCCCGATCCATGCCGGCCGACACCGGTCCGGTGCGCCGGTGAGCGCGGTGGACGGGAACCGGTGAGCGCGGTGGGTGGGACCCCGGTGGGCGAGCGGTTCGTGCGTGGCGCGGACACGGGGCTCGTGGACAGGGTGACCGACGACGGGACCCTGGGACCTCGTCGCGCGGTCGGCCCCTCGCTGCAGCCGACCCTCGCGGAGCTGTCGGTCGCGGGCCGGCGGACGGACCAGGTGCCACACGCCCCCGCCGATTCGCTCGATGGCATCCCGGCCGACCTGTTGCGTGGCACGCCGGTGGCCCTGCCCGAGCTGTCCGAGCCCCAGGTGGTGCGTCACTTCACGAACCTGTCCCAGCTCAACCGCTCCATCGACGGCGGCTTCTATCCCCTGGGCTCGTGCACCATGAAGCACAACCCACGGGTCAACGAGGTCGCGGCGCGCCTGCCCGGCTTCGCACGGCTGCACCCGCTGACCCCCGATGGGCTCGCCCAGGGCACGCTCCAGCTGCTGTGGGAGCTCCAGGGGATGCTTTCCGAGATCGGGGGCATGGCGGCGACGACGCTCCAGCCCGCGGCAGGCGCCCATGGCGAGCTCACGGGCATCCTCGTCATCCGCGCCTACCACCATGCCCGGGGCGACCTCGCGCGTGACGAGGTCATCGTGCCCGATTCGTCGCACGGCACGAACCCGGCCACGGCCTCCATGGCAGGCTTCCGCACCGTGACCATCCCCTCGGCGGCCGACGGTGGCGTGGACGTGGAGGCCCTCAAGGGCGCGCTCGGGCCGCGCACGGCCGCGGTCATGATCACCAACCCCTCGACGCTCGGCCTGTTCGAGCGGCGCATCGTGGACGTGCTCCGGGCGACCCATGCCGCCGGGGCGCTGGCCTACATGGACGGGGCCAACATGAACGCGATCATGGGCCGGTTCCGGCCGGGTGCCGCAGGGTTCGATGTGATGCACGTCAACCTGCACAAGACGTTCTCCACGCCCCACGGCGGGGGCGGGCCGGGTGCTGGTCCGGTGGCCGTGGCGGCGCATCTCGCGCCGTTCCTGCCGACGCCACTCGTGGTCCGTGAGGCGGCTGGCGGCTATCGTCTCGAACGGCCCGGGGAGCGGCCCGCGTCCATCGGCCGGGTGCGTGCCTACCAGGGCAGCACCGGCGTCCTGGTCCGTGCATATGCATACATCCGGACGCATGGCGGCCCGGGCCTGTGCGGCGTCACGGACGACGCGGTCCTGGCCGCGAACTATCTCCGGCAGCGGGTCGGGGAGGCGTGGGAGCTGCCGTACCCGGGACCCTGCAAGCACGAGTTCGTGGCCAGCGGCGCGCGGCTCCGCCGCGAGACCGGTGTGCGGACGCTCGATGTCGCCAAGCGCCTCATCGACCATGGCTATCACCCGCCGACGGTCTACTTCCCGCTCATCGTCGAGGAGTGCCTCCTGATCGAGCCGACCGAGACGGAGACGCTCGCCGACCTCGACGCGTTCGCGGACGCGTTGCTCGCCGTCGCACGGGAGGCCCACGAGCAGCCCGAGCTGCTCCACGAGGCCCCGCTCACGACCCCGGTCCGGCGGCTCGACGAGGCGACCGCGGCGCGGCGCCCCGAGCTCCGCTGGCGGCCCATGACCGGAGCCGAGACACCCTGCCCGCAGTGAGCGACCGCAGCGGTGTCACGCCCCGCGGACCGCTGCCCGGTGACACGTCGCCATCCCGCGGGCCCCTGGCGGGACGCGGCCGACGGCGGCCACGTCCCTGGGTCGTCCTGGTCCTGCTCCCGCTGGTCGTCGCCGGATGCCTGACCATGGACGAGCCGGAGCCCACCGCGACCCCGGTCGTCACGCCCCCGCCGACGGCCATCGTGACCAGCCCGCCGCGCGATGCGGATGTGCTCATCGCGGCCATCCCGGAGTGGCCGGGACGGGTGCTGCCACCCGCCAGCGGCGCCGCCGAGGGGCTCCTCCAGGGCCTGCTGTACGACCCGCTGTATCGACTCGACGAGGAGCTCCGGCCACGGCCGGTGATCGCCGCCGGACAGCCACGCGTGAGCGACGACGGCCTCGCCTGGACCATCGAGCTCGATCCCGCGGGTGCCCGGTTCGCGAGCGGTCGGCAGGTGCGCGCGACCGATGTGGTCGGCAGCCTGCGGATCGCCCGCTCGCCCACGTGCAGCCTCGGGAGGGAGCTGTGCGCCACGGCGCTCGCCCACCTCGAGGACGTGACGGCGCGACCGCCTGTGGAGAGCCGTGCGACACGGGCGCCATCGACCACGGCCGAGCCAGGCGACGACGCGACCGCGGACCCGACGGCCTCGGACGCCGCCCCGGCGCCGACGCGCGCGGGTCGCGGCGAGCGTGTCGTGGTCACCCTCGACCAGCCGTACGCGCCATTCCTCGGCGAGGTCCTCGCGCAGCTGCCCATCCTGGACATGGAGGCGCTCGGATCCGAGGTCCGGCGGATCGTGAGGGCCGCGGGATCGGTGAAGGCCGATGCGCCGGATGCGCTGGTGGCGCGCATCTACCGGGCCCTGGGCGCGGACGCGTGCCTCGACGCGGAGCCACCGGACGGGTGCCGGCTCGCCGACCATCGTGGTCAGCTGGAGCAGATGCTGCGTGACGCCGGGCTGGATCTCCCCGATCGGGCGCCGTTCACCAACGAGACCGACCAGGTGGACGAGGCGGCGTACGCCAACGCCCTGCTCGACCAGGTCGCCGCGCTCGGCCAGGTGCTCACCCGGAGCGGCACGGACCAGCAGGCGGCGGCGCTCTCGCTCATGGGAGCGGCTGCGGCGAGGCTCGGCAGCGGGCCGTACCGGCTCGTCGACTCGGCCGCAGGGGAGTGGCTGGAGCTCGAGGCGACGCCCGGCCATGTGTCGGGTGAGCCAGGGATCGCACGCATCCGGCTCGAGGTGATCGCCGACCCGGCCATCGCCGCGACCGCGCTCCTGGCAGGCGACGTCGACTGGGTCGTCCAGACCGACAGCCGCCAGGCGGCGGTCATCGAGGCGGCCGATCGTGCCGTCACCGCGGCGCGCCGATCCATCGACGCCTCGTGGCTGGTCCTGTTCAACACCCGGCGGGGGCGTCTCTATGCCGACCTCCGGACACGCCAGGCGTTCGCGCTGTGCATCGACCGCGATGGCCTCACCGCCGCGGTCGCCGACCCGGATGCGGCGGTCGCGCTGACGCCGCTGGCACCCGGCTCGTGGGCCATGGAGGCCGGGTCGTCCCCGCGGCGTGACGTGGCCAGGGCCACGGAGCTGCTGGACGAGGCCGGCTGGGAGCCTGGCAGCGATGGCATCCGGGAGCGAGCGGGCACGCGTCTGTCCAGCAGCATCGCGCTGCGCTCGAGCCAGACCGGGTTGCTGGCGCTGATGCAGGCCGCGGCGGACCAGCTCCGCGAGTGCGGCATCGAGCTGTCCGTCGAGGACCTCGACCTGACCGGCGACCAGCTCCTCGAGCAGCAGCGCTGGCCCAACGACTTCGACACGCTGCTCACGATGCGCGGCCTTGGCGCGGACCCCGATGCCGACCTCCAGGCGTTCGACAGCGCGGGCATCCCGACCGCGGAGACACCCATCGACGCGAACCCGGGTGGCTTCCGCAGCGCGCGGCTGGATGGGCTCATCGCGGAGGGTCGCGCGACCACGCCCATCGACCAGCGGACCGCCGTGTACGGGCGGGTCGACTCGCTCATCGAGGAGCAGGTCCCCGCGTGGTGGATCTGGTACGCGACCGGCTGGTCGGCGATCGCCGACCGGGTGGTGGGGCCCGATGGGCCCGTGGATGCGTCGCAGCCCCGATACGCGTGGGATGTGGCCAGCTGGACGCTCGGCCCGCCCTGAGCCCGGCGGCGGTCGCCGTCTCCCGGCGACCCACGTCCGCCGGCCGTTGGGTCACGTCCGGGGCCCTGGGGTCGGCCATGCAGCCGCAGCGTCCGGTGTGCGGGCGGACCGCCCGGGCCACCTCCGACACGGCGCCCATCGCACCATGCCGGGTGCCTCTTCCTTGACATCGCGGATCGGGCCGCTGCTATCATGCGCCGACTTGTGTGCCCCGAGGGAGCCACGCGCGTCGGAGTGCGTGTCCGGGGCTCACGTCAACCTGCGCGATCGGAGGCCCAGTCCGGCCCGCGACGCAGGACAAGGAGGAAGGACGTCGCATGACACCTGCGAAGCGGCGAGGAGCGACACTGATCGCCTCGCTCACTCTCGCCACGGCCGCCCTCGGCGGCTCGGTGGCGGCCCAGGACGCGGAGCCCACTGCGGGCGGCACCATCGTGATGGGGGAATGGCAGGCGGCAGCGCAGCTGCATCCGCTGTTCACGAACGCGTTCGCGGACACCGAGGCGTCCACGCCCGCCTGGCGTGGCCTGTACACCATCAGCAACGATGGTGACTGGGTCGCGGACCTGGCGGGCGCCGAGGTCCCGTCCATCGAGAACGGCAACCTGATCCCCGACGAGGATGGCGACGGCTTCCAGGTCAAGGTCAGCATCAAGCCCGGCCTCAAGTGGTCGGACGGCGAGGCCCTCGACCTGAACGACGCCGCCTACATGTTCACGCTTGCGAACGAGATCGCGGGTGCCGGTGTGGGCTGCACGGTGTGCGTGCTCTACGACCCGCTCATCGACGGCACCCTCGAGGGTGATGCGCTCCTCGCCGAGGACAACCGGCTCGTCGAGTCATGGGACGTCGCCGAGGATGGCCTGACCGCCACGGTCACCTTCAAGCACAACTTCGCGGGCTGGCTGGGGACGGTCGCCGCCGTGTTCCTGCCGGAGCACTACTTCGCGGCCAAGACGCCCCAGGAGCACACCACGGCCATGGCCGTGGGCACCGATACGCTGACCCAGGTGCCGGCCTCCGGCCCCTTCGTCATCACCGCCGCGAGCGCGGACGGCATCGACTATGTCCGGAACGAGAACTGGGCAGCCACGGACGCTCCGCTCCTCGATGAGCTCCGGTTCCGCTTCTACGGGTCCAAGGACGGCATGATCACGGCGTTCCTGAACGGCGAGATCGACCTTGCGCTGGACATGACCCAGGCGGATTACCCGGCCATCTCCGGGGTCGATCCGTCCATCGGCCGCGCGGACCTCGACTCCGTGTGGCAGTACGAGCACCTCGACCTGAACGTCACCCGCCCGGGCCTCGATGACGTCAACGTCCGCAAGGCCGTGGCGATGGCCATCGACAAGACGGACCTCATCTCCGTCCTGTTCCCCGGCATGGAGCTGGAGCCGGCCTGCTCGCAGGCACCTCCGGGCACCTGGTGGCGCGCCGAGGTCGAGTGCCCGCCGTTCGACGTCGATGGCGCGAACGCCATCCTCGACGAGGCTGGCTGGCTCGTCAGCGAGACCGGTCTGCGCACCAAGGACGGTGTCGGACTCCGCTTCCAGATGTGCACCTCGTCCGGCAACCCGACCCGCCTGACCACGGTCGGCAAGGTCAACCAGTACCTCGGTGCCATCGGCATCCCGAGCGACATCTCGACCGCGGACGCGGCGAGCGTGTTCTTCGCGAGCTGGGCGGAAACCACCCCCGACACGCAGTGCTCGATCTACCGTGGCACCTATGACGTCGCGCTGTTCACCTACGTGATCGGCGGCGACCTGTACTCGAACTACTTCTTCACCTATCACACGTCGCAGATCCCGCCGGCCGGCAACAACACCAGCCGCGTCAGCGATCCTGCGCTCGATGCCTCCCTCGAGGCGCTCGGCCGGGAGATCGACCAGGCCGCGCAGCTGGATGCTGCCAAGACCATGCAGGAGGCCCTCGCGGCCGCTGCGGTCGAGATCCCGCTGTACTACCGCGCGGAGACCACGGGTGTGGGCAACCACCTCGGTGGCTACGAGCGGTACAACCCCAGCTCGGCCGGCCCGACCTGGGATGTCGAGAAGTGGCACTTCATCCCCTGATGACGGCAGGCTCCTCACGAGCCTGAACCGGCATCCCGGGACCCTGTGTGTGGGCGCTCCCTTGCGGAGCGCCCACACGCGTACCCTGACGGACGTGATCGCGGCACCGTGTCGACGGATCCGTGGCACCGACCAGCGACGCGCGCGTGGACGCGTGGTCGTGGTCATGACGGCCGTCTCCCCCGAGGGCCACTGATCCCGTGCTTCGGTTCATCACGAGCCGCGTCCTCCAGGCCATCCCGGTCCTGTTCCTGATCGCGCTGGTCAGCTACGGGCTGATGGCGCTCGCCCCCGGCGGGCCGCAGGCGCAGTTCAACCAGAACCCGCGCATCAGCCAGGAGCAGGTCGATGCGTGGCTCCGGAGCTGGTGCCTCGAACGCGACCCCGACCCGGTCGGCATCGTGCGTCAGTTCGGCGGCTGGCTGGGCGTCTACAACTGCGAGGACCAGTCACTGCTCTCCGCGCAGGGCATGCCCAACTTCCTGCCCACCGCGCTGGGCGGCGGCACCAACGGCATCCTGCATGGGGACTTCGGCTACTCCATCCAGTCCGGCCGGCCGGTGCTGGACCTCATCGTGGAGCGGATCCCCGCGACCGTGATCCTGATGGTCACGGCGCTCTTCATATCGGTGACCATCGCCGTCACCATCGGGGTCATCGCGGCGGTGAAGCGATATTCGCTGTTCGACCAGGCCGCGACCCTGTTCAGCTATGTCTTCTATTCCCTGCCCACGTTCTGGCTTGGCCTGGTGCTCATCTACATCTTCGCCGTGACCCTCCACTGGTTCCCCTCACAGGGCATCGTCGACGCACGAGAGGCGCCGGCCGCGTTCAACACGCCGGCCTACTGGAAGGGGTTCTGGGCGGACCCCCTGCCCAACATCCTCGACATCGCGAACCACCTGGTGTTGCCGGTGGTCACGCTGGTCGCCGTGAGCATCGCGGCCGACAGCCGCTTCGTGCGGACCTCGATGCTGGACACGCTCAGCCAGGACTACGTCCGGACCGCGAGGGCCAAGGGCCTGCCGCGCCGACGGGTGGTGTTCCGGCATGCGTTCCGCAACGCGCTCCTGCCCATCATCACGGCCGTGAGCCTGGAGATCGCGCTCCTGTTCTCGGGCGCCATCGTGACCGAGACCATCTTCTCGTGGCCGGGTATGGGGCGCCTGTTCTTCGAGGGCGTGAACAACCGTGACTACTTCCTGTTGATGGGCATCGTGCTCATCGGCTCGGTGTTCGTGGTGCTCATGAACCTGGTCGCGGATGTCATCTATGCCGTCGCCGACCCGAGGATCAGGTACTGATGGCAGGCGCCATGGACCCTCGCGCCCGCGAGGAGCGGGTCGCGGACCTGATCCAGGACAGGACCGAGGTCTCACAGGACCTGGAGAGCCTCGAGATGCTCGCGCCCGCCGTGCAGGACCAGCCGGATGAGCACGAGGTCGCGCTCAAGTCGCTCAGCCAGTGGCAGCTGGCCCGGCGTCGGTTCCGACGTCACCGGCTGGCCATCGTGGGTCTGATCATCTTCTGCGCCATGCTGTTCATCGCGGCATTCGGACCCATCCTGGTGCCGTTCGCGCCGCTGAGCTTCCCGGGTGCCACCAAGCCCGGCGGGGATCCGCCATCCCTCACCCACATCTTCGGTACCGATCGCGACGGCCGGGATGTGTTCGCGATGGTCATCAATGGCGCGCGTATCTCGATGGTCGTGGGCCTGTTCTCCATGTTGATCGCGGGGTTCGTGGGCGTCATCGTGGGCGCCGTCGCCGGCTGGATGGGTGGCCGGGTGGACAACCTGCTGATGCGTATCGTGGACGTGCTGTTCGCGATCCCGTTCCTGTTCGTCATCCTGGTCGCGGCGCGCTTCTTCGGGCGTGGCGACGTGATCTCGCTGGTGCTCATCTTCGGGCTGCTGTCGTGGGCGCTCATCGCCCGCCTGGTACGCGCCTCGTTCCTGTCGCTGCGTGAGTCCGACTTCGTGGACGCGGCACGGGCGGTGGGCGTGGGTGGTGGCCGGATCGCGTTCCGGCATATCCTGCCCAACGCCCTTGGCCCGGTGATCGTGTCGATGACGCTGCTCATGGCCTCCAACATCGTGCTCGAGTCGTTCGTGTCGTTCCTCAACTTCGGCATCTCGGAGACCCAGATCAGCTGGGGCAATGCCCTTGCCAACGCCCAGAACGCGCTGAGCCTTGGCAACTGGTGGTGGGCGTTCTTCCCGGGCATGGCCATCGCGCTCACGGTCATCGCCATCAACTTCGTGGGTGACGGGTTGCGGGACGCGCTCGACCCCAGGACCCGGGAGTGAGGTCATGACCGTCGCCACGGCCGCCGCGCCGACCACCAGCCAGCAGCCGCCCGTCGCGGCGGACCCCGATCTGTTGCTCGATGTCCAGGACCTGCGCACCCACTTCCATGTCATGGATGGCGTCGTGCGCGCCGTGGACGGCGTCTCGTTCAGCCTGCGGCGCGGTCAGACGCTGAGCGTCGTGGGCGAGTCGGGCTGCGGCAAGTCGGTCACGGCCATGTCCGTGATGCGTCTCCTGGACATGCCCCCGGCACGCATCGCCTCGGGTCGCATCCTGTTCGAGGGGCGCGACCTGCTGACGCTCTCCGAGGAGCAGATGCGCAAGCTGCGTGGCAACGAGATCGCGATGATCTTCCAGGAGCCCATGAGCAGCCTCAACCCGGTGTTCAGCATCGGCACCCAGATCAGCGAGGCGGTCCGGCTCCACTTCGGCGTGGACAAGAAGGAGGCGCTCGAGCGCGCCATCGAGGCCCTCCGGCTGGTGGGCATCGCCTATCCCGAGCGACGTGTCAAGCAGTATCCCCACGAGATGTCGGGCGGCATGCGCCAACGCGTGATGATCGCGATGGCCCTCGCCTGCGAGCCCAGGCTGCTCATCGCTGACGAGCCGACCACCGCGCTCGACGTGACCATCCAGGCACAGATCCTGGACCTCATCCGGACCATCCAGGAGAGGACGCAGACCGCCGTCCTGCTCATCACCCACGACCTGGGCGTCGTCGCGGAGATGGCCGACGATGTGGTGGTCATGTATGCCGGCCGGGTCGTGGAGCACGGCACGGTGGACGAGGTGCTGCTCCAGCCACGGCACCCGTACACGGAGGGGCTGCTGTCGTCGATCCCCTCGAAGGGGATGCGTGGCCAGCGGCTCAACGTCATCAAGGGATCGGTGCCCAACCCCTTCAACATGCCCACGGGCTGCAACTTCGCACCGCGCTGCCCATATCGCTTCGAGCCCTGCGCCACGCTCGATCCGCGCGCGGACGAAGGGGAGGGGCCGCCGGTCGCGTGCTGGCTCTGGAAGCAGGCGGACGGCTACCCGGTGCCCACGAGGCTGCGTGAGGCCCAGATGGCGGCCGCGGCACGTGCCACGGAGGCATCCACGGCCGAGGTGAGCGCGCTCCTCGACCAGGCGTCCGACGCATGACCGAGCCCATGGCCGGGACACCGCTCGTCTCCATCCGCGACCTCGTCAAGTACTACCCCATCCATGGCGGTGTGCTGCGTCGCCACGTGGGCGACGTGCGTGCCGTGGACGGCGTGACCATGGACATCCAGAAGGGCGAGATCCTGGGTCTCGTGGGCGAGTCGGGGTGCGGCAAGTCGACGCTCGGCAAGACCGTGCTCCAGCTGCTGCCCGCGACGAGTGGCCAGGTGCTGCTGGACGGCCAGGACGTGCTCGGCAAGCGTGGCGGCGACCTCAAGCGATTGCGACGCCGGATGCAGATCGTGTTCCAGGACCCGGTGAGCTCGCTCAATCCCCGGATGCCCGTGAGCGACATCATCGGTGAGGGCCTCATCGCGCAGGCCGACCGCCAGAACCAGTGGGGGAGCGCCAAGGTCCGCGAGCGACGCGTCGGCGACTACCTGGACGTCGTCGGTCTGCGACGTGACTACGCCCGCCGATTCCCGCACGAGTTCAGCGGCGGCCAGCGCCAGCGCATCGGCATCGCGCGGGCGCTCGCGCTCGAACCCGAGTTCGTGGTCTGCGACGAGCCCGTGTCCGCGCTGGACGTGTCCATCCAGTCGCAGATCCTCAACCTGCTGCTCGACCTCCGCCGCGAGTTCGGGCTGACCTACCTGTTCGTGGCTCACAACCTGTCGGTCGTCCAGTACATCTCGGACCGGGTGGGTGTGATGTACCTCGGCAAGCTCGTGGAGCTGGCACCCGTCGACCGGCTGTACGAGGATCCGCGACACCCGTACACCGTGGCGCTCCTGTCGGCCGTGCCGGTCCCCGATCCGCGGCGCCGCTCCCGGCGCCTGGTGCTCAAGGGTGATGTCCCGTCACCGGCGGCGCCACCCAGCGGCTGTCGGTTCCACCCGCGGTGCTGGCTGCGGGAGCAGCTGGACGACCCTGAGCGATGCGTCACCGAGGAGCCGCTCATGCGACCCATCGGCGCCGCCGGCCACATGGCCGCGTGTCACTTCGCCGAACGCATCAGCCAGGGCGTGCTCGCGGAGGCCGTGGCGGACCAGCCCGACATCCCGACGTCCGATGCGATCGACACGGACGGGCTCGATCCAGAGCCGCCGAGGCACGTGGTGGACGGCGGCCCGGACGACTGACCCGGGCACGGGGCCACATCATCGGCGACCGTCGTCAGCCGTCGCCCCCGTCCGGCAGCACGTGGTGGATCGCGAAGCGGCTGCGGGGCTGGGGCTCGCCGAACCCCCACTCGGACCAGTACGCCGTCTCGCCCCATTGGTGGACCCGACCGTCGGCGCCGATGAGCGCACCGATCGTCTCGCCGACCGTCACCGCTGCCGTCGGGGCGTCCGGTGGGTCCGGCAGGCCGCCGATGGGGGCACCCCAGCAGTCGGTGGGCCCGTCACCCACCCGGATGGCACAGCCGGTGTCGCCGCCGATGGCCAGTGCCTGGTAGCGACCCGCGGGCGGGGAACCCATGCCATACAGGCGGCGGCCCCAGCAGTCGATGATGTCGTCCAGGCCGATGGCGCAGTACATCTGGCGCCCGGCCGCGATGGTCCGATAGCCGCCCGTCGGAGGTGATGCCTCGCCCCAGGCGTCCGGGCCCCAGCAGGCGATGGTCGAGTCCGTGCGGATGGCACAGCCGCCGTACCAGTCGTGCACCACGGCGACGGATGTGAAGGTCCCCCGTGGCGGCGTCCCGCTCGGTGGCGGACCACCCAGCTCCCAGGCGCCCCAGCAGGCGAGCGTGCCATCGGTGCGGACGCCGCATGCCTGGGTATCCGCGACGTCGAAGGCGAGGAAGCGGCCCGCAGGTGCCACCACGTCACCCCCGAGCGCGGCGGCCTTGTCATACCAGCGGCCCCAGCAGGTCATCGTGGCGTCGATGGCGAGCGCGCAGATGTCCCGTCGACCAGCCGCGATCGATGCGTATCGGCCGGCGGGAGGGTCCGTCAGGTCGAGCGCAGCGCGACCCCAGCAGGCGAGCGTGAGGTCATCCCGCACGCCGCACACGAAGTCGGAGCCGCCCGCCGCCAGCGTCCGCGCGGTGGGCCGGGACGTCTCCACGGCAGCGGTGGCGGGCGCGGATCCGTCCATGGCTGCCCCCGCGGCGGCCGCGGCGACCGCACCCATGGACAGGCCAAGGACCAGCACCATCATGCCCGCGATCCACGCACGCGGCCCGTACCGGGATCGCGTGCGAACACGTCGCACCCACGTCCCGGGGACGATCCAGATGGCCATCGGCTGCTCCTGACCGCGAGGTGGTCAGCCGATGATAGGAGGCCTGTCCAGCCTGGCCGGGGACCCCGTGATCGTGACCGACGTCGACTCGCGGCCCTGTGACGCGTGTCCCTGCGACGCGTCCGGTCAGCCGGCGGTCGCGCCCTCCTCGGTGCCTGCCTCCTCCGCCGCGATGACCTCCGCCGCGACGATCTCGGCTGCCTCGGCGGCCTGGCGCTCGGACATCTCGCTGGTCCGCTCCGCGAAGTGGCAGGCCGCCTCCTGATGGTCCCCGACCGTCCGGAGGACGGGCCGTTCGGTGGAGCACACGTCCGGCGAGTCGAGCCGGGCACGCAGCCAGCAGCGGGGATGGAACGAGCAGCCGGATGGGGGGTCGAGCGGACTGGGAACGTCGCCCGCGAGGATGATGCGCTGCCGCCGGGCTCCCGGCGTGGGCAGCGGGATGGCCGACATGAGCGCCCGCGTGTAGGGATGCGCCGGCGCGCGATAGATGCCCTCGCGGGTCGACAGCTCGGCGACCCGGCCGAGATACATCACCGCGACGCGGTCGCTGATGTGCTCGACGACGCCCATGTTGTGAGCGATGAACAGGTACGTCAGGCCCAGCTCGCGCTGGAGCGAGCGAAGCAGGTTGAGCACCTGGGCCTGGATGGAGACATCGAGCGCCGACACGGGCTCGTCACACACGATGAGCTCCGGTTCGAGCACGAGCGCCCGCGCGATGCCGATGCGCTGCCGTTGGCCGCCACTGAACTCATGGGGATAGCGCCGCGCGTGATAGGGCTGGAGCCCCACCATGTCCATCATCCGGGTGACCTTGGCGCGTCGATCGGCGGGTGTGCCGATGCCATGGATGCGCAGCCCCTCGCCGATGCTGTCCCCGATGGGTGAGCGGGGATCGAGTGACGCGTACGGGTCCTGGAAGATGATCTGCATCCGCCGCCGGTAGGGCCGCAGGTCGCTGCCGGACACCCTGGTGATGTCCTGGCCGTCGAACAGGATGCTGCCGGAGGTGGCGTCGATGAGCCGAAGCAGCAGTCGACCCACGGTCGTCTTGCCGCACCCCGACTCGCCCACGAGGCCCAGCGTCTCGCCGCGCCGGATCACGAGGTCGACACCATCGACCGCCTTCACCGCGGCCACGGTCCGCTGGAGCACGCCGCCCTTGACCGGGAAGGACTTGGTGAGGCCCCGCAGCTCGACCAGCGGTGCTCCGGCGGCAGCCGTCGTGGTGCCCGTCCCGCCGCCAGCGGCAGCGACGACCGGTGCGGTCACGGAGGTCGTCACGCCCGGACGCCCTCGTCCGCGTCGATCGCGACGGCGTCAGGGTCGACCACGACGGGCAGGGGGGCCGGACGGACATCGCCGGCCACATCGTGATACAGCCAGCAGCGCACCTGGTGGTCGCCCTCGGTCACGCGGAGCTCCGGATGATGCTCGGTGGCGTCGATCACGTTGTGTGACACCCGCGAGGCGCAGCGGGGCGCGAACCGGCATCCGTCAGGCAGGGCGATGAGGTTGGGCACGGTGCCCGGGATGACCGCAAGCTCGTCGAGGATGACGCCCGGCACGGGTACGGCGCCGATGAGGCCCTGGGTGTAGGGATGGAGCGGTGACGCGAACAGCGAGCCCACGTCCGTCTGCTCCACGATCTCGCCGGCATACATCACGGCGACCCGGTCGCACATCTCGGCCACGACGCCCAGGTCATGGGTGATGAGCACGATGGCGGTGCCCGTCTCGCGCTGGAGCGTCCGCATCAGGTCGAGGATCTGGGCCTGGATGGTCACGTCGAGCGCGGTCGTGGGTTCGTCCGCGATGAGCAGCTCCGGCTCGCAGGCGAGCGCCATCGCGATCATGACGCGCTGGGCCATGCCGCCGGACATCTCGTGGGGGTAGTTGCTGAGGCGTCGTGCGGGGTCGGGGATGCCCACCATGCGCATCAGCTCGAGGGCCCGGCCACGCGCGGCCGCGCGCTTCATGCCCCGGTGGAGCTCCAGCACCTCGCCGATCTGGTCGCCCACGTCCATGACCGGGTTGAGCGAGGACTGGGGCTGCTGGAAGATCATCGCGATGCGATCACCCCGGATGCGCCGGATCTGGTCGTCGCTCAGCTGCAGCAGGTCCTGGCCATCGAACAGCACCTCGCCCGCGTCGATGGTGCCGGGCGTCGCGACCAGTCGCAGGATGCTCATCGAGGTGACGCTCTTGCCGCAGCGCGATTCACCGACCAGCCCCAGGATCTCGCCCCGGTCGACATGGAAGTCGACGCCCGTGACGGCGCGGACCAGGCCGTGACGCGTGTGGAACGAGGTCCGCAGACCACGGACATCGAGCAGCCGGTCACCGGACGCGGGGACGGCAGGGGCGGCGGTGGAGGGCGTCGCCGTGATCATCAGCGCTGGAGCCGCGGGTCGAGCGCATCCCGGAGCCCGTCACCGAACAGGTTGTAGGCCAGCACCATGAGCGTGAGCGCGATACCCGGGAACAGCAGCAGGTGCGGGGCTGCGAACACGCTGTTGCGCTCGTTGCCGATCATGGCGCCCCATTCGGGTGTCCGGGGATCCGCGCCGAGGCCAAGGAACGAGAGCGCCGCGATATCGAGCACCGCGGTGCCGATGCCCAGGGTGCCCGCCACGAGGATGGGTGTCAGGGAGTTGGGCAGCACGCGCCGGAGGAGCAGCTGGCCCTGCGATTCGCCCAGTGCCCGCGAGGCGACGACGAAGTCCTGCTCGCGGGTGGTGAGCACCGACGCACGCATGATGCGGGCATACACCGGGATCGCCACGAGGCCGATGGCGAGCGCGGCGTTCACGAGGTTCTTGCCCGCCAGGGTGACGATGACGATGGCCAGGAGCAGGGCCGGGAACACCAGCAGCACGTCCATGAGACGCATGATGAGGGTGTCCACCCGGCCACCCGCGAATCCGGCGATGGCGCCCAGCGTGGCGCCGATGAGGATGGCCACGCCCACCGTCAGGAAGCCGATGATGAGCGAGATCTGTGTCCCATAGATGACCCGCGACAGCAGGTCACGGCCGTTGCCGTCGAGGCCGAACCAGTGCTCCTCGTACTCCACGGGGCAGCCCAGGATGTGGATGCAGGGCGCGGCGCGGGTCGCCGCGCCGGGCTCGCCCAGGAAGTCGGTATAGGGACCGTGCGGGGCGATCACGGGTGCCAGGATCGCGAGCAGGGCGAAGAACAGGAGGATGGCCAGACCGATGCGCGCCGAGCGCTGACGCAGGACGTCGGCGAGGGTCTCGCGCCAGCGCCCCGCGGGGGCCGCGACCGAGAGCGTGTCGGCGCCGGTCGTGACGGTCTGTGCGCCCGTGGTCATGACAGCCGCACCCGCGGGTCGAGCCAGGCATACGACAGGTCGACCAGGAGGTTCACCAGGAGGAAGCCGATGGCGATGATGAGCGTGAATCCCTGGATGACCACGTAGTCACGACCCAGGATCGCGTCCGTGATGGTCTTGCCCATGCCCGGCAGGCCGAACACGGTCTCGGTCAGCACCGCACCCGACAGCAGCAGTCCGACCTGGAGACCGATGATGGTCACGATGGGCAGGAGCGCGTTGCGGAGCGCATGGCGCCGCAGCACCCGGATGTCGGCGAGGCCCTTCGCCCGCGCGGTGCGCACATAGTCGCTGCCCATCACCTCCAGCAGGCTGGAGCGGGTGATGCGCGCGATGATGGCGAGCGGGATCGTGCCCAGGGCGATGGCCGGCAGGATGAGGTGGCGCAGCGCATCCACGAACGCCTCCCCCTGGAGCGTGATGAGTGCCGTCAGCGTGTAGATGTTGGACACGAAGTCCAGCACGGTGCGCGGCAGGCCATCGAGGTCCTCGAGGCCCCACACGGTGGTGAGTGGCACGACCCGGATGCCGGGGCTCAGCCGCTGGGAGGCTGGCAGGGCGAACGGCGTGTCCTTGAGCACGACCGAGAACAGGTAGGCGAGCACCAGGCCGAGCACGAACACCGGGATGGAGATACCGATGTTGGCGGTCGCCATGACACCCGCATCCGCCGCCGAGTTCCGCCGGTAGGCTGCGAGGATGCCCAGCGGCACACCCACCACGATCGCGAACGTGAGCGCGTAGATGGTGAGCTCGATGGTCGTCGGGAGCCGCTGGACGATGAGCTCCGCGACGGGCAGGCGGAACCGGATGGACGTGCCCAGGTCGCCCGTGGCAAGGACCTGGACATAGCGCAGGAACTGGACGGGGACGGACTCGTCGAGGCCGAACCGGATGGCGAACTGGCGGCATTGCTCGGGCGTGGCCCGCTCGCCCAGCATGGCGATGCAGGGGTCGCCCGGCACCGACCGGGCCAGCACGAACACCAGGAACACCACCGCGAACAGGATGGGGATGCTGATGAGCAGGCGCCGGATGATGTACTGGGTCACGGGTGAAGCGGGCTACGGCACGGATACGTCGGATGCGGTGGGACATGCGTGGGCGCCGCCGTCACCGGCGGCGCCCACGTGTCGTTCCCTGACTGGTGAGAGGTCAGCTCACTCGGCCGGGGGCGG
This sequence comes from uncultured Anaerolineaceae bacterium, assembly GCA_964650135.1. Classification (GTDB taxonomy): domain Bacteria; phylum Chloroflexota; class Limnocylindria; order Limnocylindrales; family CSP1-4; genus JAFMJV01. The sequence goes on from CAZYTQ010000017.1 coordinate 32,415, forward strand.
GTTGAGGAACCCGCCGCCCAGGAGGGCCGACCAGTACTCGAAGTTCCCGGTGCGACCGATGTGGAGCGGGCTCGCCGCATCCCACTGGGCCGCGTAGGACACGATGACGTCACTCGCATCGAGCGTCGAGCCGTCATGGAACGTGACGCCCTCCCGCAGGGTGCAGGTCCAGACCGTCAGGTCCTCGTTGGCCGAGCAGTCGGTCGCCAGTGACGGGACGGTGGCGGAGCCACCGATCTCATACGCATAGAGCGCTTCCTTGACCTGCTCGCAGACGCGGAGGGACTCACCGTCCGTCTCGTCGGCGCAGTACAGGCCACCGGGCTCGCCGTTCTGCATGAACACGAGCGTGTCGCGGTCCCCGGCCTGCATGACCGAGAACACCTCGCTCGTCAGCGGCGAGGAGTGAGCCCCCGCCACATCGGCCTTGAACGCGGTGCCGGAGCCGCCGTGGGCCACGATGACCGCGGGCACGAGCTCCTTGATGAGGTTGTTGACCTCGGTGTACGCAGCCAGGCGATCGGCGTCCGCCGAGCTCTGGCCACCCTGGATGACCGCTGCCTGGAGGGCCGGGTCGGGGGTCCCGAACTTGACGCCGGCGCCCGATCCGAAGTGGTAGTCGAGGAAGTTGCTGGCATCCGGGAAGTCAGCGCCCCAGCCCAGCAGGAACAGGCCCTCGATCTGGCCCGCGGCGTTGTTGTCGAGGAAGGTCGTCGACTCCTGCTCGTCGATGGTCACCGTGATGCCCAGGTTGTCCTGGAGCTGACCGGCGATCTCCTGGGCGATGGTCGGCGGGTCCGGCAGGTAGCCGCGGGACGCTGCGCGATAGGACAGCGACGTGGAGAACGAGGCCGGGTCGAGGCCCAGCTCGCCGAGGCCCTCGGCCAGGAGCGCCTTGGCGCCCTCGGCATCGAACTCGTACCACGCATCGCCCTCGCAGGCGAACGGGATCGAGCAGGGCGTGAAGAACTGCGCGACCTCGGATCCGGGCGGGTAGAAGTTGTCCACGATGCGCTGCCGGTCGATGCCCATGGCGATCGCCTGGCGGACCTTCTGGTTGGTCCACGGCGCGAACGTGTTGTTCATGCCGATGTAGAAGGTGTTCATGCCCTCGCGCGGGTAGAGCGCGAGGTTCGCGTCACCTTCGATGGCCGGGAGGTCGTCCTTGCCCGGGTTGTCGATGCCGTCGACGGATCCCGACTGGAGCGCCAGGAACCGGGCTGCCGGCTCGGAGTTGTACTGGAACTCCACGTTCGGGGTGAGCGCCTTGTCGCCCCAGTAGGCGTCGTTCGCCTCCAGCGTGATGCGGCTGCCCAGGTCCCACGCGGCCAGCTTGTAGGGGCCCGTGCCGTTGGGCTGGGTGACCACGCTGCCGTCCGGCCCATGGTCGATGAGGTACTGCGCGTCGTCGATGGCCAGCGACGCGAAGGCCGCCTGGGCGAGGAACGCCACGTTCGGGTTGCAGAACGTGAACACGACCGTGCTCGCGTCCGGCGCCTCGATGGACTTCAGGTTGCCGTCATAGGGCGAGCCGTTGAAGGTGCCGTTCTCGCAGTCGACCTCACCGCCGTAATCGGGGTACAGCGCGATGTCGGCCGTGGGCATCGGCGCGGCTTCGCCGGGGCTCTGGGCGAAGGTGCCGCCACCCAGGGATGCCACGAGCAACGTGGCAACACCCAAGCTGGCGACGCTCGCCCGCAGGGATCGTCGGGTCATGCGGTGGGGTTCCTCCCTCTCGTCGGAGCTGCGTGAGACGTCACGCGGCGTTGGCCGAGCCGGGGGTCACCGTGAGCGACACTCCTCCAGCGCCCTCTGCGGTATCGACTGGGTCCCGTCCCGGCCGGCCGTGGGCGATATCGCGCCCGGCCTTGACGGACGCGGACACGACTCCCCAGCGGCAGGATCGCGGGAGCGTACCACCGGGCGCATCGGACGTCACCCTCCCAACGTGATCCGGTCGACATCCGGGCTGCGACGCGCACGCTCTACACTCGCGGTCATGCCGCCCATCCGTGTCGCGCTGGCCCAGATCGCGCCCCGACTGGGCGACCTGACCGCCAACCTCGATCGTCACGCCACGCTCATCGGACAGGCACGTGCCGAGGGTGCCGACCTCGTGGTGTTCCCGGAGCTGGGCCTGACGGGCTACTGGCTCCAGGACCTCAACAGCGAGGTCGCGATGCGGCTCGACGACCCGCGTCTGGTGGCGCTCGCGGAGCTGACGCGTGACATCTCCGCGGTCGTGTCGTTCGTGGAGGAGTCGGACGACCACCGGCTGTCCATCGCCGCCGCGCTGCTCGAGGACGGCGTGGTGCGCCACGTGCATCGCAAGGTCTTCCTGCCGACCTACGGCCTGTTCGACGAGCGGCGCTTCTTCGCGGCGGGCAGCGTGTTGCGGGCCACGGACAGCCGGCTCGGTATCCGCCTGGGCATCTGCGTGTGCGAGGACTGGTGGCACCTGCCCGTGGCCAACCTGCTGGCGCTCGACGGCGCGCAGGTGCTCATCAACGTCTCGTCGTCCCCGGGGCGGGATGTCGCGGCGGGCCACCGTGAGGGGCTGGGGACAGCGGCCTCGTGGCGCTCCATCAATCGCACGTACGCCCAGCTGACGACGAGCTATGTCGTGTTCGTCAATCGCGTCGGCGTGGACGAGTCGTTCAGCTTCTGGGGTGGGTCGGAGGTGGTCGGGCCGAGCGGCGCCAGCGTCCTCCGTGCGCCACTCCACGAGGAGGGGCTGTTCCACGCGACGATCGACCCCGCGGAGCTGCGTCACGAACGCATCGCCAACCCGCTGCTGCGTGACGAGCGGCCGGAGGTGGTGCTGCGCCAGCTCGACCGCATCGCGCGGGCACGCGCGGGCGACACCGCCCATGAGGACGACCGATGAGCACACCGGGACCCATCGACCAGCCGGGCGACCTGCCCATCGCCGGGCCACAGGACCAGCCCGGTGCCGCCTTCGAGCTGCCCCCGGAGCTGGCCATCGAGACCGGCGTCGCACGCCGGCTCATCGTGGACTTCATCCGTGCCCAGCTGCGCCAGGCCGGCTTCGAGCGGCTGGTGCTGGGGCTGTCCGGTGGTATCGATTCGGCGCTCGTGGCCTACCTGGCCGCCGAGGCGATCGGGGCGCAGCAGCTGCTGTGTGTCCTGATGCCGTATCGGACGTCCTCACCCGACTCGCGGGGGGATGCGGAGGCGGTGGTGGCCGACCTGGGCTGCCCGTCGGAGCTGGTGGACATCAGCCCCATGGTCGATGCCTGGTTCGAGCAGCCCGTCAACCAGGATGCATCGGCCCTGCGACGCGGCAACCTCATGGCACGCACCCGGATGATGGTGCTGTACGACCGCTCGGTGACCTGGCGTGGGCTGGTCATCGGCACCGGCAACAAGACCGAGACGCTCATCGGCTACACGACCGTGTTCGGTGACTCGGCGTGCGCGTTGGCACCCATCGCGGACCTGTACAAGACCCAGGTGCGCCAGCTGTCCGTGGCCGTGGGCGTGCCCGATGCCATCGTGCGCAAGGCGCCCTCCGCGGACCTGTGGCCGGGCCAGACGGACGAGTCGGAGGTCGGCTTCTCCTACGCGGCGATCGACCGCATCCTGTTCCGTCTCGTGGACCGGCGGCGGACCATCGACGAGGTGGTCGAGGACGGCTTCGAGCGGGCGATGGTCGAGCGGGTGGACCGGATGGTCGCGGGGGCGGAGTTCAAGCGGCAGATGCCACCCATCGCCAAGGTCGGGCCCCGGACGGCAGGCGTCGACTACCTGTATCCCCGT